>SLIM01000251.1 GCA_007135625.1 Gammaproteobacteria bacterium | reverse complement strand
TGCAGCAGGCTCCGGGGCCGTCAGCGGGGATGATGGTGGCGTTAGCGGTGGGGGAACGCAGCACCATTCCGCGTGACCATTGGGAGCTCTATACCCGCGCTGGAATCAACCATTTAGTCGCAATCTCGGGACTCCATATCGGGATTGTGATCGGCCTTGGCTATGCCGTCGGGCGCTGGCTCTGGAGTCGCCACCCGCGCTGGCCGCTGCGGCTGCCCGCGCAGCAGGCGGGGGTGCTGCTGGGACTGACGGCGGCGCTCGGTTATGCTGCGCTGGCGGGGTTTGCGGTGCCGACCCAGCGGGCGCTAATGATGGCGCTGGTGCTGCTCGGCGGGGTGTTGTGGGGGCGGCAGTTGCGCCCCTCCCGAAGTTTGGCGCTGGCGCTGCTGGTGGTGGTGGTGTGGGATCCGCTGGCGGTGTTAAGCGCCGGTTTCTGGCTCTCGTTTGCGGCGGTGGCGATTATTTTTTACCTGTTTACTGCGCGTTTGCGCCGTCCCGGGAGGCTGCGTTCGTGGTGGCGGATCCAGTGGGGGATCGGGCTGTTGCTGGCCCCGCTGCTGGTGGCGCAGGGGTTGCAAGTAGCGCTGCTGGGGCCGCTGATTAACCTGCTGTTGGTTCCGATATTTTCACTGCTGATCGTGCCGGGGGTGCTGCTTGGGGTGGTGCTGGCGCTGGTTGCGCCGCCGCTGGGTGGCGGGCTGCTGCGCTTGCTCGGTTGGGTGCTGGAGCATCTCCACCACGCCCTGGCGGAGCTGGTGAGCCACCCGTGGGCAACTTGGCAAGCGGCGCAGGCCCCGCCGCTGGTGTGGTTCTGTGCGCTGTTCGGGCTGCTCTGGCTGTTCGCCCCCAAGGGGCTGCCGGGGCGGATTTTGGGGGTGGTGTGGCTGCTGCCGCTGCTGCTGTGGCAGCCGCCGCGTCCGCCGCCGGGGGAGGCGTGGGTGACGCTGCTTGATGTCGGGCAGGGGCTGGCGCTGGTGGTGGAGACCGCGCAGCACCGCATGGTTTACGATACCGGCCCACGTTTTTCCGCCGATTTTGATGCGGGATCGGCGGTAGTGGCCCCCTTTCTCTTGGCACGCGGCTATCGTGAGATCGACCTGCTGATGCTCTCCCATGGGGACAGTGACCATGTCGGTGGGGTCGCTGGGCTACTGGCCAAGATTTCGGCGGCGGCGGTGGTGAGTGGGGAGCCGCAGCGCCTGGCCCGATACCGGGCGACCCCCTGCCGCAAGGGGCAGCGGTGGCACTGGGATGGGGTCGATTTTACCCTGCTCCACCCCGATGATGCCCCCGCCTGGCGCGGCAATGAGGCCTCTTGTGTGCTGCGCATTGCGGTGGGGGAGCGGGCGCTGCTGCTCCCTGGTGATATCGAGCGCTGGGGGGAGTTGCGGCTGGTACTGGAGCAGCCCGAGGCGCTGCGGGCCGATCTGCTGGTCGCCCCGCACCACGGCAGCCTGACTTCATCCACGCCGCCTTTTGTCGAGGCGGTGGCTCCGCAGTGGGTACTGTTTGCGGTGGGCCATGGGAATCGGTTTGGCTTTCCGCGAGAAGCGGTGGTGGAGCGCTGGCAGCAGGTGGGGGCTACTGTGGCGAGTACCGATCAACAGGGGGCGCTCCAGTTTCGCCTGACGGCGGCGGGGGTGACAACCCCCACCGGCTACCGTAATCAGGCGCGACGCTACTGGCACCGTTGAAAGGGTTATAGCGCGACCTTCAGGCGGTTGACTGGGGGCGGTGCTGCTCGGGGCGTAGCGTGGGGGTGGGTTGCGGCACGGTTCATGCTCAACAAGCAGCAGCAGAAACAGGCTTTAGATTCTAGTAAACTTTCACCAATCTGGCAACTCTTTTTTACAACCCGCATCTACCCGCAAAGCATCAAGGAAAGGCGCAACACCAGAGGATCACGCTATCGACCGCCAGCCCTTAACCCTTGCCAGCCAAGGGTGTCAGACTCGATTGTTAGTCGAAACATTTCAATCGACTCCGACCCCTTTGGTTTTTAACCCTTAACCCTTAACCCTTAACCCTTAACCCTCTTCAAGCCTTTAACTGAGGGCGGTGTTGTTCGGGGCGTAGCGTGGGGGTGAAGTAGTCATCGGCGGTATCGAGATCGACCTCCTCGCCCTGCCGATTGACCAGCGGCAGCTCATAATCCTTCCAGCCACGCAGACCAGTTTTGAGCGAAGTGACATGGCGGTAGCCGAGGAGTTGTAGCGAGTGGGCGGCAAGGATACTCCGATAGCCCGAGCGGCAGACCACCACCACCTCACGCTCGCGGGCTTCGACCAGTTCGGGGAGAGTCTCTTCGTAGTCCCACTCGCAAGCCGACTCCAGAATGCCACGCGGGACGTTAAGGGAACCGGCGATGTGCATTGCATCATATTCGTAGGGTTCGCGCACGTCGAGGAGGAGTGGCGGAGGCTGCTGCTGCAGACGCGCTTCGAGATCCCAGGGCATCTCTTCGCGCACCTCGGTCAGACATTGGCGGATCAGTTCGATAAATTTTACCATTGCAAATCCTTGGTAACGAGTGGTTTAGCAGTTTTCACGAGGGCAGAGGTTCTGCTCCACCGCCATCACCGCAGCTTCAACCCGAGAGTGAACATCGAGCTTGCGCAAAATCGCCTTGACGTGGAGCTTGACCGTGCCATCGGAGATTCCCAGGTTACGTGCGATGACCTTATTGCTCTGCCCCTCGGCCAACAGGCAGAGAATCTCCCGTTCACGCGGCGTAAGTTCGGCGAAGATATCCTCATGGACGGCAGTCGGCGGGGCGTTCTCCCCCTGCACAGCGCGGGCCAAGATGCTGGTCAGCTCCTGGGCAACGATGGTCGACCCGGCGACGATCTCCTCTAGCGCGGTGATCAGGTCATCCGGCTCCATATCTTTCAATAGGTAGCCTTGGGCGCCATTTTGTAGCGAGGTGATCAGATCTTGCTGGTCACGGCTGGTGGTGAGGATGACAATGGGGGCGTGATGCTGTTGTGCGCGTAGAATTTTAAGCACCTCTAACCCCGACATCTCCGGCATTCGCATGTCGAGCAGCACCACATCAGGGCGCTCGCGCAGCACCGCCTCAATGCCTTCCTGGCACCCCCCCTCGGCAGCAACCACCTCAATCCCGCGCCGCTCTAGCAGTTCGCGCAGGCCTATACGAAACAGGGCGTGGTCATCGATCAGCAGTACCTTCATGATCTCCAGCTTCGGTGTATGTAGGTTGCTCGGTAGCTCCATTGTAACGATTTCTGAGGAGAAGTGGGAGTTGAATTGTCGCGTGGAGCGTGACGAGTTGGGACTCTCTCCTCTCTCCGCTGTCCTTGATCCGCTCTCCTCGACTATAATGGGGGGGGTTCGAACAGGTCGGCTACCCTGCTATGTTGGTTGCTGTATCTACGAAACGATTGCGCTTACTGAAATTCTCTTATATCGTAGGCATCTGTTGCCGGGGAAGGGCGCTACCACGAAAGAAACTACGGAGGAGTAATGCTTTATGAATCACACGGATGAAAGGTTATTAGAGACCCAAGTTTTTTATTTAAACAACTTTTTTTGTCTGCTGACGTGGGTGAGATAAGACGATGGCTGCACCAAATACCCCCCCCGCAAGGCTTTCGGGATTGGCCTATCGCCTGGTTCAGGATCAGGTGATTAAGGAGGATGTGGCGCAAAAAGCGGTGGTTGAGTCGAGCAAAAAGAAGACCACCTTTGTCGCCTACCTGGTTCAGGAGAAGCTGGCCGCAGCGAAGCGGGTGGCCCAGATCGCCTCCCAAGAGTTCGGCGTGCCGCTGCTCGATCTGGATGCCCTCGACCTCGATCACGCACCCATCACCCTAGTCGAGGAGAAGCTGGTACGCAACCACCACGCTTTGCCGCTTTTTAAGCGCGGCAACCGCCTCTTCCTCGGGGTTTCCGATCCGACCAACCTAGGGGCGCTGGATGAGATCAAGTTCCACACCGGCCTCGTCACCGAAGCGGTGGTGGTGGAAGAGGATAAGCTGGTTCGGGTCATCGACCAGGCGATGCGGGCCAATGAGACCAGCATCGCCGATATGGCCGGTGGTGGCTTGGAGAATATGGATGTTGACTTCGGCGACGAGGGCGGAGGTGGCGACGAGGCCAAGGATGAAAAAGGCCCGGAGGATGAAGAGGCCCCGGTGGTGCGCTTCGTCAACAAGATTCTGCTTGATGCGATTAACATCGGTGCCTCCGATATTCACATTGAGCCGTATGAGAAAAATCTGCGCATCCGCTTCCGCCAGGATGGTATCCTCAGCGAGGTGGCGGTGCTGCCGAACAGTATCGCCAGCCGCCTCACTGCGCGTATGAAGGTGATGTCACGCATGAACCTAGCGGAGAAACGGGTGCCGCAGGATGGTCGTATCAGCCTCAAGCTCTCCAAGACCCGCAAAATCGACTTTCGGGTCAACACCTGCCCGGTGCTGCATGGCGAGAAGATCTGCCTGCGTATCCTCGACCCCAGCAGCGCCAGCCTCGGGATTGAGGCGCTCGGCTTTGAGGCGAAGCAGAAGGCCGACCTGGAGAAGGCGATCTGGCGGCCCTACGGCATGGTGCTGGTGACCGGCCCCACCGGGAGCGGCAAGACCGTGACCCTCTACACCTGCGTCAACATTCGCAACGAAGTGGGGGTCAACATCTCCACCGCCGAAGATCCGGCGGAGATTCAGCTCTACGGGGTCAACCAGGTTAACGTCAACCCGGCGGTGGGTCTCACCTTCGCCGAAGCGCTCAAATCGTTCCTGCGCCAAGACCCCGATATCGTGCTGGTGGGGGAGATTCGCGACCTGGAGACTGGCGGCATCGCGATTAAGGCGGCGCAGACCGGCCACTTGGTACTCTCCACGCTGCACACCAACGATGCTCCCCAGACCTTAACCCGCCTCATGAATATGGGTATTCCCGCCTTTAACATCGCCTCGGCGGTCAATCTGATTCTCGCCCAGCGCCTCGCCCGGCGGCTCTGCAAAAACTGCAAGGCAGAGGCGGAGATCCCACGGCAGGCGCTGCTCGATGAGGGTTTTCGGGAAGATGAGGTCGATACGCTGGTCGTCTATAAGGCGGTCGGCTGCGACCAGTGCAAAGAGGGTTACAAGGGGCGGGTCGGAATCTTTCAGGTGATGCCGGTCTCCGAGGAGATGGGGAAAATTATCATGGATGGGGGAACCTCTATCGACCTGGCAATACAGGCGAAAAAGGAGGGGGTATGGGATCTGCGGGAGTCGGGGCTGCACAAGGTGCGGACTGGAGCGACCTCGCTGGAAGAGTTGAACCGGGTAACCATGGAGTAGTGTTATGGCAGTAAAAGGTGCAGTTAAAAAGAAGAAGAAGGGGCCAGATACCTTCCTCTGGGTGATGATTGATAAGAAGGGTCGCAAGCGCAAGGGAGAGACCCAGGCTAACTCTCTGCAGGAGGCGAAGGCAGAGCTGCGCAAGCAGGGGATCGTCCCCAAATCGGTCAAGAAGAAACCGGCACCGCTCCTCGGCGGAGTGGGCGGCAAACCGGTCGAACCCCAGGATATCGCCATCTTCGCCCGCCAGTTGGCCACCATGATGAGTTCCGGGGTGCCGATGGTGCAGGCCTTTGAGCTGGTCGGCAACGGGGCCGATAAGCCGGCGATGGGCAAGCTGATTATGGGAATCAAGGATGACCTGGAGTCGGGTACCGCGCTGGCCGACTGCCTGGCGAAACAGCCGCTCTACTTCGATGACCTCTTCTGCAACCTGGTGCGGGCCGGTGAGGCCGCCGGTGTGCTCGAAGACCTGCTCGATAAAATTGCGACTTACAAAGAGAAATCGGAGGCGATTAAAAAGAAGATTAAAAAGGCGCTTAGTTACCCAATCTCGATCATGGTTATCGCGGCGGTGGTGATGGTGATCCTGATGCTCTTCGTGATTCCAGAGTTTGAGAGCCTTTTTGACGGCTTCGGGGCCGATCTCCCCGCCTTTACCCAGATGGTGGTCGATTGGTCACGCTGGTTGCAGGCCTATTGGTGGGTCTTGGTTGCCATTTTGGTACCGCTAGGGGTTACCCTCTCGCAGCTTAACAGGCGCTCCAAGGCGTTTCAGAACGGTAAGGAGCGGATGATGCTGTACCTGCCGATTTTTGGCGAGATTCTCAACAAGGCGGCGGTGGCCCGCTTCGCCCGCACCCTCTCCACCATGTTCGCCGCCGGGGTGCCGATGGTCGATGCCCTGGAGTCGGTCGCCGGGGCGACCGGTAATGTCGCTTATGTGGAGGCGGTGATGGATATGCGCGAAGAGGTGGCGACCGGCACCTCGCTCACCCAAGCGATGAAAAACACCGACATGTTCCCGCCGATGGTGGTGCAGATGTTGCAGATTGGTGAGGAGTCGGGGGCGATTGACGCGATGTTAAGCAAGGTGGCCGACTTCTATGAGGATGAGGTCGATAATATGGTCGACTCGTTGAGCAGCTTGATGGAGCCGGCAATTATGGCGATTCTCGGTGTTCTGGTCGGCGGCATGGTGGTTGCGATGTACCTGCCGATCTTCCAGATGGGTGCGGTGATCTGATGGGGGGCGAGTTTTTGGCCCTGCTAGAGGCCTATCCGACGCTGCTCTATCTGCTGGTGGGACTCTTCGCGCTGGCGGTGGGAAGTTTCCTCAATGTGGTGATTCACCGCCTGCCGCTGATGATGGAGCGGGGGTGGCGCGAGGAGTGCCAGGAGTACTTCGGCGCTGCTGAGGGTACTGCTGAGGGCGCTGCCGAGGGGGCGGAGACGGCCCGCGAGCCGCACCCCTTTAACCTCGCCCAGCCCCGTTCGCGCTGCCCCCACTGTGGCCATGCCATCACCGCGTTGCAGAATATCCCGCTTCTGAGCTACCTGCTGCTGCGCGGACGTTGTGCCGGTTGTGCGGCACCCATTTCGCTGCGCTATCCGCTGGTCGAGCTGCTCACCGCGCTGCTCTCGCTGGTAGTGGTGTGGCGCTTCGGGCTGTCGTGGCAGATGGTGGCGCTGCTGCCGCTCACCTGGGCGCTGATTGCCCTGAGCGTAATCGACTACGACCACCAACTGCTCCCCGATAGCATTGTTTTGCCCTTCCTCTGGTTGGGGCTGGTGATCAGCCTGTTTGGCTGGTTCGTCCCCCCGGCAACGGCGATCCTCGGTGCGGTGGTCGGCTACCTTTCGCTCTGGTCGGTGTTTCAGCTCTTTAAGCTGCTCACCGGCAAGGAGGGGATGGGCTACGGTGACTTTAAGCTGCTCGCCCTCTTCGGGGCGTGGGGCGGCTGGGCCAACCTGCTGCAGATCGTCCTTCTCTCCTCGCTGGTGGGGGCGATTATCGGCCTGGCGCTGATCCTGCTCTGGGGGCGCGAGCGCAGCAGGCCGATGCCGTTTGGACCGTTTATCGCCATCGCCGGCTGGATCAGCCTGCTGTGGGGGGATGAGATCAACCGAACCTATCTACAGCTCACCGGTCTGGGGTAGTGGTGCGCCACCCCACCCACGGCTAGCTGTTGCGATGCAGATTGTTGGACTGACCGGTGGAGTTGCCAGCGGTAAAACGACGGTAGCGGAGCTGTTTCGGCAGCAGGGGGTGGCGTTGATGGATGCCGACCACGTTGCTCGCCAACTGGTCGCCCCCGGAGAACCGGCACTGGATGAGATTTGCGCCGTTTTCGGGGATCACGCACGCACCGCCGAGGGCGAGCTGAACCGCCCCTGGTTGCGGCAGCGCATTTTTAGCGATGGCAACGCCCGCCAGCGCCTGGAGGCGATCCTCCATCCCCGCATTCGCCACCAAATGGCGCTGTGGAGCAGCCAGCAGTCTGGCCCCTATCTGATTCAGGTTATTCCGCTGCTGGTCGAACGCGGATGGTGGCGCGAGGTCGATCGAGTGGTGGTAGTTGACTGCCCCGAAGCGCAGCAACGAGAGCGCCTGATGCAGCGCGACCGCATCAGCCCTGCCCAGGCCGATGCGATGCTGGCGGCCCAGGCGAGTCGCGCCGAACGCCTAGCGCGGGCCGACCAGATCATCACCAACGCAACGGATCTGGCGCAACTCCCCCCGCAGGTCGCCCGCATCCACCGCATCTACAGCGCATGAAATCGGCACGCCGAACTCGCTCGCACCACCGCACCGCCCGCCTGGAGCGTACCGCCCCAGAGCGGTGACCGGGAGGCGAAGTCAGGCCGCCGTGCGCCCCTTCTGAACCCTTGACAGCCAACCGGATACTGCATGTCGAACCCGGATCTTTTGATTCTCTACGAACACCCCCTCAACGAACGTACCCGCTCCCTGCTACGGCTGGAGCACCTGTTCGACCAGACCCACTACCACCTGCCGCTGCCGGAGGTGTGGAACAGCCGGGCGGCGATTGATGGGCTGCTGGGCGTGATTAACATCTTTCAGCGCTCCGACCTCAAAGGAGACCTGATCAAAGAGGTCGATCGCTACCGCAAAGCGTTACACCGCATCGGCGAGACCCAAGTGGTCGATGAAGGGCGACTTGAGGAGATCCTCGATACCCTGGATCTGGTTTACAGCAAACTGCAATCCCGCAACGGCTCACCGGGACAGCAACTGCGGCGCAACACTTTTCTGATGGATATTTTGCAGCGCAGCACAATTCCTGGAGGTAACTGCGCCTTTGACCTCCCGCAATACCACTACTGGCTACAGCAGCCATCCGAACTACGGGTTGAACAGCTCCAGCAGTGGATGGCCACTTTTGAGGAGTACCACGATGCGGTATCGATCATCCTCACCCTCATTCGCGACAGCAGTGATCGGGTAGCGGAAGAGGCGAACGACGGTATTTTTCAGCAAAATCTCGACCCGCAGCAGCCCACCCAGTTGATTCGGCTCTTTCTCCGACCGGATCTCGGCTGCTTTCCCGAAATTAGCGGCGGGCGACACCGCTTCACCATCCGTTTTCTCGCCGCCAATGAGACCGGACGACCCGCCCAACTGCGCCAGTTGATCCCATTTAATCTGGCGACTTGTGTTTTTTGAATCGGCGTATTTTCGCTATAAGGTCGCTCTTCAGGCCACCGGTCGCCCCACCGGGCGATCTACCGGAGTTTTTTGGGCGGTTGCCCCGGCCCTTGATACCTCCTCCTCAACCTTCCGCCCTCCGCCTTTAGCCAGTGGCTGGCGTGGTAGAGCTGCACCGCGATAAAGAGCAGCAGCAGCGGTTCAATAAAGAACTTCAAGCGCATATTCTCGCCCCGCTCAAAGAGCACCGTAGTGGCGAAAATAAAGAGTCCCGGCAGCAGCAGCCCGAGGCTATGCCGCCACTGGCCAGCGGCCCGTCGCAGCAGCCAGTGGAGGCTAGCGAGGAGCAGCAACAGCAATAACCAGCCGCCACTAAAGAGGGTATCATAGAGACCCCGCCAAGGGAGACGATCCACCAGATGGTGCTCGGTATAGGCACTCGAAGGGCGCAGCCACAGCTCCAGATTGTACCAATAACCGGCCACCAGCTCCGTAAGTGGAACCGCAGCGAGGTGAGCCTGGTAGTCGGCGAGCAACTGCTGGTTTAAGTCCAGATAATGAAGATGGTTAAAGTTGGGAGTCCCGGTCGCCTTAAACGCACGAATCAAGGCCGCAGGCCCCTCATCGACCGCTGGTTGCGAAAGCAGATAGCGCCAATACCCCTCGCTATCGCTGATTCCCACCGAATTCACCAAATTATGACCCGCAAAAGTCGAAGTAGAGAGGGTGTCGAACTGGTCGTACTGCTTACCTACATAGAGGCCCATCCCCCCGCCAACCACCAACAGCAGCAGCAACCAGCGTCGCCAAGGGAGAGCGATCGCCCACAACGTCACCGCCAGCACCAGCAGCCACGGCCACTGAAACAGCGAACGGGTAAAAAAGAGCAGCAGCAGCGCCAACCCCAGCAGCGCCAGGATCAGCACGCCGCCACCCTGGCCACTACGCCAGAGCAGATAGTACATCCAAGTGATCAACAGGCTCGACAGAAAGGTCGTATCGAGCATCGTCGCGTAGAAAATTGCCGCAGGATGGAGGGCAAAGAGTAGCGCAGTAACCAAGGCAAAGCGGCGACTGGTTAACGCCTGCATCCAGACAAACAGCAGCATCACCAGCAGTCCATAACCCACCGCCCAGCTCCAGTAGAGGCGCTGATCGACCAAGCGCACCAACTCCCTTGGCTCTTGATACTCCGCCCCGGCCACCAGCAGCGCCCGCAACCCATCAAATAGCGGCGGCTGAATATGGAGATGCCACAGTGTACTCCACGGCTGCTGTCGCAGATCCTCAATCGCTAACGTCTGCATCATGGTCTCGGAAGACCAGGGCTGGAGATAGAAGCCATCAATCGCGCAGGGCTGAACCAGCGCGGAGAGGGTCAGCAACAGCCCCATCGCTAGCAGCCCCACCCCGACTCCCTGCCCAGTTATCGCTCTTTGCTCCCCTCTCTCGATCTCGTTCACGGCCACCTCATCAAAGTTATCGACGGAGGGCAGTATAACCGCATCGCCCGCTCAGGGGCGATGTAAACTGCGCTACCTCTCGCTATCTTCTTCTGAGGCGACATCGCGCCGCCCAAATCGCTATCCTCTTCTGAGGCGACATCGCGCCGCCCCAAAAACCCCATTTTGCGTCGCAATCGACGGGGGCTATGCGCTTCTCCTCTTCCTGACCTATGGGGAGTGCTACACCTCTGGCGGCTTGTGACGCAACGTCATTTAGATACGCTGCCCGCGCACTGCGGAGAGGGTCGCCAGGATGAGCAGGATCACCAGCAGCAGCAGGCTACCTCCTGAGAGCGTGTGAATGGTGATCGGCGGCGGCAGGGGCGGCGTAAAGGGCCGATTGGTGATGGTGCAACTGCCGTTGAGTTCGATCCTGGCGCAAGGGGTCTGATCCGCAGTGTAGCCCTCCGGTACCCTCTCCGTTGCGCTACAGGTAGTCCCCAGCTCGGCACCGGTTACGGTAAACACTGCGGGTCTTTCGGCGGCGGCATCTAGCGGTGTAGTGGTGATCGTACCGGAGCTACAGCGTAGGGCCACTTCGACTGTCGCGGGGTTGTCGTCGCTAAAAACTTTGTGGACTGTGATGATGTCGCTGTTCCGCGTGTTGATGATGGTGCAACTATTGCCCAGCATCACCCCCATGCAGTCGCTCTGATCATCGCTGTAGCCAAGGGGAACGAGCTCGGTTGCGGTGCAAGTGGTTCCGGGACTGGCACCGGTTACGGTAAAGACCGCTGGCTGCAACTCCGAGGCCTGAAGCGGCGTGGCGGTTACTATCCCCGAGGTACAGGTTAGCGCCACTTCGACCGAAGCGGGGCTGTTGGGGCTGAAGTCTTTATGAACGACGATGGTGTCACTGTTCAACGTGTTGACAATAGTGCAACTATTGCCCAGCATCACCCCCATGCAGTCGCTCTGATCATCGCTGTAGCCAAGGGGAACGAGCTCGGTTGCGGTACAGGTGGTTCCGGGACTGGCACCGGTTACGGTAAAGACCGCTGGCTGCAACTCCGAGGCCTGAAGCGGCGTTGTGG
>SLIM01000339.1 GCA_007135625.1 Gammaproteobacteria bacterium | reverse complement strand
GTTGCCAGCGAATGAGCGCTTCCACGCCGATCACCTCCCCACTGCACATGTTGACCTTGGGCTGGTAGTGGAGGATAAACTCATTCCGCTCCAGCCCCTGCTCAATCCGCTTCAGCTCTTCATGGTGGCCACGCAAATTGCGATCCTGCTCGGCATCAAAGATGTGGTAGCGGTTTTTCCCTGCTAACTTAGCCTGATACATCGCCTGATCCGCTTGGCGCAGCAGTTGGTCGGCATCAATTCCATCTTCCTGGGGGTAGAAGGTGACGCCGATGCTGGCGGAGACCTGAAGCACGCGACCATCAACATGAAGCGGGTGCGAGGCGGCGGCGAGGAGGCGCTGTACCAAGGTGTGGCACAGATCGTTGTCGAGTGGGTCGAGTTCGGCAAGAACGGCAACAAACTCATCCCCTCCGAGACGGGCAATAGTGTCGCTCTCACGCACCGCATGGCGCATCCGCTCACCAATCGCCATGAGCAGCCGGTCGCCCACCTCGTGGCCGTGGTTGTCATTGATCGCTTTGAAGCCGTCAAGGTCGATATAGGCCAGTCCCAGGCGTTGGCCACTGCGCTTGGCTCGCAAGATCGCCTGATGGAGGCGGTCGGTGAGCAGTACCCGGTTGGGCAGGCTGGTGAGGGCGTCGTAGTGGGCGATATGCTTGAGCTGACGCTCATGCTCCTTTTGCAGGGTGATGTCGGAGAAGAGGCCGACCAAGTGGCGCAGTCGTCCGCGTGGATCGCGCACCGCACTAATGGTCAGCATCTCAATGAAGACCTCGCCATTTTTACGCCGATTCCACATCTCACCATACCAATAGTCATTGGTCAGCAGTTCGCGCCACATCTCCTGGTAGAACTCGCTGCCGTGACGACCCGACCGAAGGATGCGAGGGTTGCGTCCGATCACCTCAGCACGCGGGTAGCCGGTGATGCGGGTGAAAGCGCGGTTTACATCAATGATATTAGCCGCCGGATCGGTGATCACAACCCCCTCACGCGCATGACTGAAGACGGTGGCGGCGAGGCGGGCATCGGCCTCGCGGCGGTGGCGCAGCATCGCGTAACGAATGGATCGGCGCAGCGATTGACCGTCGCCCCCTTTGGCGAGATAGTCCTCCGCCCCCGACTCAATCGCAACCCGCATCGCGGTGGCATCGTCGATGCCGGTAAGTACCACAATAGGAGCATCGGTGAGCGTTTGGCAGCGCTCTACGCTACGGGTACCGGTGGAGTCGGGCAGGTTGAGATCGAGCAGCACCACATCCGGCACGACCCCCCCATCCAGCAGTTGGCCCGCCGCCCGCAGGGAGTCGGCCTCATGCACCACAAAGGCGTTCGCATCGTGTTCCAGGAGTTGCCAGCGAATTAGTTCGGCATCGCCAGGCTCATCCTCAATAATCAATACTACTGATGGCGATGAATTGGATTTTATTTCATGCGGCATAGGTAAGAATTAAATCCATTTGCATAACACTCCATCTTCTCTTGCTCTTTTCGACATTAGCCATCTACAGGCGACTGGGTAGCCGTACCACCGAGATCCAGTAGTCTCCGATCCCCTGCACCGTTTTAATGAAGGAGTCCACATCGACCGGCTTGACGATATAGCCAGCGGCACCATCGGCATAGCTAGCGACCAGGTCAATCTCCGCATCGGAAGTGGTGAGGATAATCACCGGGATGATTTGCAGTAGCGAGTCCTCCTTGATTTTACGCAAAAATTGGCGACCATCCATGCGCGGCATATTGAGATCGAGCAGAATCAGATCGGGGGTCGGCATCCCCGCATACTTCCCCTCACCGCGCAAAAAAGCGAACGCCTCAACTCCGTCCTGGGTGTGATACAGCTCGGCCAGCAACCGCCCCTCGACAAAGGCGAGGCGCACCAGATGGGCATCCGCTGGCTCATCCTCAACCAGCAGTACAATCAACTTTTTCTCCTCACTCATGGATCTATCAACCTCCGGGTAACACTGTGTTTATTTGGGAAGGGTAAAGCAGCAGCAGCTCCCCTTTCCCTCCCCTTCCGATTCGATTTGAATCGTTCCGCCGTGGCGCTCAACGATCTTGCGCGAGATCGCCAGACCGATGCCCGTCCCCTCATATTGAGCGCGGGTATGCAGTCGCTGAAAAACCCGAAACAGCCGTTCGATCTGTTCCGGGTCGATACCAATGCCGTTATCCTCCACCCGAAAATGCCACTGCGACCCGCCATCACTCACCGTAACCCGTATCCGTGGCGGACGTTCCGGAAGACGGTACTTCACCGCGTTACCGATCAGGTTCTGAAACAACCGGGTCAACTCGTCGCGACTCGCCCGAATCACCGGCCACTCCCCCACCAGCTCAATCTCGGCACCGCTCTCGCGAATCATCGGTTGCAGAAAGCGCAGCGCCTCCTCTACGGCACTACAGCTCTCCAACTGCGCCATCGGCTCGCCCGTCCGCCCGACCCGTGAGTACTCCAGCAGCGAGACCAGCATCTGATCCATGCGCTGGGTGCCGTCGCTAATATAATGCATCATCTGAAGGGTCTCCTCGTCGAGCTGCTCGTGCAAGCGACGCTCCAGCATCTGCACATAACTGGTGATCATGCGCAGCGGCTGACGCAGGTCGTGAGAGGCGACATAAGCGAACTGCTCCAGCTCGGTATTGGACTTCTGCAGTTGTGCCATCAACGCACGAATCTCCTGCTCCTGCCTGCGCCGCTCACTGACATCATTGATGTAACCATACCACAAGACGCTGCCATCGAGCTGCCGCTCGGGCGATGCCTCCCCCTCGAACCAGAGGGCCACTCCATCGCTGCGCAAAATGCGAAACTGATCCTGCCACAGCGTCAACTCCCGCTGCGACTGCTCAATACGCTGCTCCACCCGCCCCCAATCCTCGGGGTGGGTGCGGCGATAGAGCGCCTCGGCACTCTGCTGCAACTGCTCCGGCAGCAGTCCGAGCAGCGTGGTGACCCGCTGGCTGATATAGGGGT
>SLIM01000071.1 GCA_007135625.1 Gammaproteobacteria bacterium | reverse complement strand
CTCGGCTCCGCCATTAGCGCGGTGATCTCCTCAAAGCGCTCGGCGAGCCGCTCCATGCGGTTACGAATCGAACGGTTCATCGACGGCCACCACGCTCTTGAATCTGAAATAGGGTATTGGCCGCTTGCAGCAGATCCCCCCGGCCCGCAGAGCAGGCCTTGCGCAGTTGCGTACTTGGGGCGTGGAGCAGCTTATTGGTTAAGGTATTGGCCAGCACCGTAAGTACCTCCTCCGGGGGTTTGCCGCTACGCAACTGGCGGAGTGACCGCTCCAGCAGCTCATCACGCTGTCGCTCGGCGTGGCGGCGGAAGCCCTGAATCAGATCCACCGCATCCAGTGAACGCAGCCAGCCCATAAACTCTTCGCTGTGCAGTTCGATGATCTCATGCGCCTGTTCAGCGGCCTCCTGACGCGAGCGCAGATTCTCTTGAATCACCTCTTCCAGGTCATCTACCGTGTAGAGATAGACATCATCGAGCGTCCCCACCTCCGCCTCAATGTCACGCGGAACAGCGATATCCACCATGAAAATCGGTCGATGTCGCCGCTTTTTCAGAGCGCTCTCAACGGTTCCCTTGCCGAGTACCGGCAGCGGGCTGGCGGTGGAGGAGATCACAATATCGGCCTCAGCGAGGTGCGAGGCGAGCTCGGGCAGGGCGATGGCGTAGCCGCCAAACTGGGCGGCGAGCTGGTGGGCCCGTTCCAGAGTGCGGTTGGCGACGATGATCCGCCCGATCCCTTGCTGGGCAAGGTGACGAGCAGCCAGCTCGACGGTCTCCCCGGCACCAATCAGCAGCGCAGTAAGGGTTGAGAGGTTGTTAAAGATCTGGCGGGCGAGACTGACGGCGGCAAAGGCGACCGAGACCGGACTGCGGCCAATGTTGGTGTCGGTACGAATCTGCTTGGCCACGGAGAAGGTGTGTTGAAATAGCCGCCCCAACAGCTTGCCGGTGGCCCCGCAGTCATTCGCGGTCTGGTAGGCAGTTTTTACCTGACCGAGGATTTGCGGCTCGCCAAGCACTAGGGAGTCGAGACCACCGGCGACCCGCAGCAGATGTTCGACCGCCGCCCGCCCATGGTGGCGGTAGAGGTAAGGGGTGATCGACTCCGGCGTAAGGCCGTGAAAGGCGCAGATCCAGTCGCCCACCTGCTCGCCGTCGTAGTCGCAGGCGACCCCGCAGTAGACCTCGGTGCGGTTGCAGGTGGAGAGGATCACCGCCTCCTGAACCCCTTCGCAACGGGTGAGGGCGCGTAGCGCACCGGCGATGATATCGGGGCCAAAGGTGAGGCGCTCACGAATCTCTACCGGTGCAGTCTTGTGATTTAAGCCTATAATAATAAGTGGCATAACAGCTCGATCTTGCGTGGCTTGGAGGAAGTTAGCTATTGTTGAGGATGTGGGCGGGAGATGCAAGGCGATTCTCTGTGGGGTACGGGCTTCCCATCTCCCTTTTCTTCTGTTATGATCAGATCTTGTAGTTGTCTCTGGAGAGGGATTTTCAGACAAAGGGTGCTGTTCGTCGTGACGAAAGGGGTATGGAGACCTACCGTTAGCAGCATACAATGCTCTATACGCCGTATAGAGCGACGGAGTCCGCACAGCGGTTCCCCCCCCCAAATCACCTTCGGACAGAGGCGACCTGACTATGCGTTTGCAACCGAAAGCTTTGACCAGTGCGATTCTGGCGACCCTCTCCATCTCTGCTAGTGCGGGCAGCCTAACCCCTCCTGCGGGTCCAGAGTTACCGGCCAGTGCGATGTATGGGCTGAGTGACCTCTACCACCGTCTGCATAGTGGTGCCGCTGGGCAGTTGCGCAGCGGCCCCTTTGTCGGCCCGACCGCAGGACCGGCCGCGACCGGCTTTTCCCTTAACCAGATCATGGCCGTTGCTCCGACCCTGGATAACACCAACGGCGCGACCGCCGCGCAGGTGTTGCAGGGGCGGCGCTTCTGGGGGCTGCGCGGTGATGGCTGGGGGGCGATCTCTGGCACCATGGTCAACCAGGCGGCGCGTAGCTTCACCCCCTCGGCCCAGGAGCAGACCATTCCAGCGGGCTTCTATGACGGCAGCGGCAAGGTGCTGGGGGATGGTGATCTGACCGCAGGCAATATTCGCAAAGATGTTACTGTCTTTGGGGTGACCGGAACACTCTCCCCGCCAGCAGGAAACGCGACCGCCGATCAGGTACTCTTCGGCATGAGCTTCTCCAATGCCACCTCGACCAATTTGGTGGGGAATATGCCCAATCGGGGGGCGATCACCATGACCCCATCTACGCAGAACCAAGCGATTCCCAATGGCTTTCACAACGGAAGCGGCATTGTGGTCGGGGATGGTGATCTGGTTCCGGGGAATATCAGCAGTGGCATAAGTATTTTCGGCGTACCGGGTAATTTGATCGGGGCCAGCGGTACCGCTACCCCTGGACAGGTGCTTGCCGGAGTCAGCTTCTCCAACAGCAGTGGCGCGGCAACCGGCTCGATGCCCAATCGCGGGCCGCTCAATCACACCCCGACCACCACCAGTTACTCAGTGCTGGCCGGTTACTACAGCGGCGGCACGATTCTCGGGGATACTGCGCTGATTTCGGATAATATCCGTAGCGGTACGCAGATCTTTGGGATCCCCGGCTCGGTGATTCCGGCGACTGGCGAGGCACAGGCCGCAGAGGTTCTGTCCGGGGTCAGCTTCTCCAACAGCGGCGGCCCGGCAACCGGCTCGATGCCCAATCGCGGGCCGCTCAATCACACCCCAACCACCGCCCCTTACTCGGTGCTGGCCGGTTACTACAGTGGCGGCACCATTGACGGAGACCCTGACCTCCTTCCTGAAAACATCCTTGAAGGCGTAACGATCTTCAACGTAATCGGCACCGCCTCCAGCGGCATTGATACCAGCGATGCCACCGCCGCCCCCACCGACCTGCGCATCGGCCAGACCGCCTATGTCAACGGCGAGTCGATCAGCGGCACCCGCTACCCGGCTCCGGTAGCGCAGAGCGGGGTCACCGACTGTTTTGACACCAATGGGACTCTCATCTCCTGCAGCGGAAGCGGACAGGATGGCGAAGTGCGTGCCGGAGTAGAGTGGCCCGTTCCGCGCTTTATCGACAACGAAGATGGCACGGTACTGGATCAACTGACCGGACTCACCTGGCTACAAGATGCCGGCTGCTCGGGCGATGTCGATTGGGACGGCGCATTGCAGTTTGCAAGCTGGCTCGCCGCTGGCGAGTGCGGCCTGAGCGACGGCTCCGTAGCGGGCGTGTGGCGACTGCCCAATGTGCGCGAACTAGCGAGCCTGATCGACTTTCGCTTTGCCGACCCCGGACTCTCCAACGCCATCGGCGATGGCCAGTGGTCAGCGGGAGATCCCTTCAGCGGGCCGCTCGATAACTACAGCGTCTGGAGCTCCACCACCGCCGCAAGCGATGCTGCGCGGGCGCGGGTTGTCCGTTTCCGGGGCGATGGGATGATCGGCTTTCAGGCCAAGGTCGATAGCCCTGGGCTACTCGCCTGGCCCGTCAAAGGCGGCGGCTGGGAGAGCGATTTCATGGTCTCCGGCGAAGGGATGGTCTCCGGCGTTTAGGTCGGAACGGCGCTCTTCTCTCCCCCTCTCCTCCGCACAGGGATATCACGATGAAAACGATCTACACTGCACGCAGCGGCCCACTGGTCGCCATCCTGTTACTCTTGCTCGGGGGGATACCGGCTGCTGCCAGCGCCAGCGCGATTGAGATCGCCGAAACCGCCCGCTACGGCTGGGCCGAAAACGCCGGCTGGCTCTCGCTGCGCGAGCCAGTGGCACGGGTAACGGTCTACATAGACCACCTGGAGGGCTACGGCTGGGGAGAGAATATCGGCTGGATCCGCTTCGGCAGCCACAGCGGCGGCGGCAGCCACAGCTACGCCAACAGCAGCGCCACCAACTGGGGGGTCAACCGCGCCAGCAACGGCACCCTCTCCGGCTACGCCTGGTCGGAGAACGCGGGCTGGATCAACTTCGGCACCACCCAAGGGGGAGCGCGTATCGACCCCACCAGCGGCAAGTTCATCGGCTACGTCTGGTCCGAGAACCTCGGCTGGATCCACCTCGGAGCCGAAGGACTCACCCTCTATGGCATCGCCTTGGAGCGTGCCAGCTTTCAGCAGAACCAGACCATCCACTTCGCCCCCCTGGCGGATCGGGATGCCGATGCTCCCGACTTCACCGTCACCGCCAGCGCCACCTCGGGGCTGGATGTCGGTTTTAGCGCCAGCGGAGCCTGCACGGTGAGCGACAGCGGCCACAGTAGCGGGCGGGTCACTCTGAGCGGAGTCGGCACCTGCACCCTCACCGCCACCCAGCCGGGCAATACCCACTACCACCCCGCCCCGCCCGTGAGCCAATCCTTCTTTATCGCCTTCCCGGAAGAGACCGTACTTGGTGGCGGTGTCTCGGGTGGCGGACAGACGGTGATTGTCGGTAGCGACGGGACGATCTATACCAGCAGCGACAATGGCGAGTCTTGGATCGAGCAGTCGAGCGGGATTGATGGGACCATTCATGACATCACCTGGAACGGCAGCCAGTTTGTCGCAGTGGCCGATGGCGGTCAGATTTTGACCAGCAGTGACGGCATCAACTGGACTGTTCATCAGGTCGATTTCGGCGGGGCCTGGCCGGTACCGCTCTACGCCATCGCCTGGTCAGGAAGCCGCTATGTCGCCGTCTCCCAGCAGGGCTACATTGTCACCAGCGTGGACGGCATCAACTGGACCAGCCTGGGGCAGCCGCAAGGCAATAACTGGCTGCTCGACGTGGTCTGGTCGGAGCCGTTGCGGCTCTTTGCGACCGTCGGTATTAACGGGGTGATCCTCACCAGCCCCGACGGGCTGACCTGGACGCGACGCGATGCCGGGGTCAGCTCCCAGTGGGAGGCGGTCGCCTGGGGAACCCCCGGCTTGGTCGCCGTCGGCGGGGTCAGCCTGGCCACCGTCCACAGCAGCAACGGCATTCAGTGGAACGCACGCGGCGAATTCGGCGGGCCGTGGCTGCGGGATGTCGCCTGGCTCGGGGATCGCTACCTCGCAGTCGGCAACGACAGCACCGTAATGAGCAGCACCGACGGCATCCACTGGGAGCGCCTCCACCACGAACCCTGGTCGCCGACGATCCGCCAGATCGTGATCTCCGGTGAAAAGGTCTTTCTTCTCGGCGATGGCGGTCTGCTCTTTCAAGGCACCCTTAGCAACCCGCTCGGCGGCTGCTCCGGCAGCGATGTCGTGGTCAGCCGACACACCTACCGCGCCGGCGAGGCGGTGCTGTGCGAAGCGACCACCCGCCTTACCACCGAAGGGGCGGTGCGGGTCGCCAACGGGTCTGCCGTCGAGTACCGCGCCCCGGTGATCCGCCTGCAACCCGGCTTCGTCGCCGAGGCCGGCTCCAGCTTCCGCGCCGTCGCCCAGAACGTCGCAACCCGCACCACCCGCAACGTGGTCGCGCTGCACCCCTGGCAGGAGCAGGAGCAACCGCCGACCTCCGCCAAGCGCAGCGCCAGCGGCACCACCCCCTCCGGCGCAACCGCCCAGCGGCTGGAGCGTGCTGACCTGCCCGCTGCGCTGCGCCAGCTCCTCGACCACTACGCCGCCGAGGCTTGGGACATTCACGCCAGCGGCGACCGTGAGCGGATCGTCTTCACCAGCGACAGCGCCCTGCTCGCCAGCGACCAGAACGGACTTCCCGACATCTACCTCTACCTGGTCGAGCAGCAGCGGCTGGTGCTGGTGTCGCAGGGGATCACCGGAGCCGCCGCCAACGGATCCAGCGCCAACCCGCGCATCGACAGCTATGGCGAGCAGATCGCCTTCGACTCCTACGCCAGCGACCTGGTACACGGCGCGTCGCAGGGCGGGCGCAACATCTTTCTCTACCACGTTAGTAGCGGCCTGATGGAGTGCCTCAGCCGCTGTGACCAGAGCCACGCCGGAGCCACCAGCCCCACCCTGAGCGGTGATGGTGGCCTGCTCTTCCACGACCAGTGGGAGGAGAGCGGGGCGCGGGTGATTATCGGCTTGGAGAGTGACTGGCCGGAACTCTCCCGCCAGATCGTCAGCAGCAACCGACTCGCCGATGGCCAGCCCTACGCCGCCAGCCACCCGGCGCTTGACCCGAGCGGGCGCTACCTGGTCTACCTCGCCACCACCAGCGAGGGGGGGTGCCAGCTCATCTGGCAAGAGCGCGGAGCGGGGGGCGACCATTTGGCGCAGCCCTGCCCACTGCCTGAACTCGCCGAACAGGCCGCGCACCCCAGCTTCACCGCGAACAGCCGGGCGCTGGAGTGGTGGAGCGGTGAAGCGCTGCTGCTGCGCCACGCCAACCCGCTGGCTGCGCCATGAGCTACCGGCTCTTCTGGATCATCGGGTTGCTGCTGCTCACCGCCTGTAGCAACCCGATCACCAGCGACCGTCGCCAGCAGAGTCTCGATAAGACGCTGTGGAGTTATGAGCAGAGTATGCGCTGGGATGAGCTGTACAAGATCTGGAGCTTTCAGAGCGAAAGCGTGCGCCAGCAGCACCCGCCACCCGAGGGGTTGGAGAATATCCAGGTGACCGGCTATGAGCAACTGGAGCGGCCGCTGCCGCTAGAGGATGGGCAGATTCAGGTGATCGTGCGCATTCGCTACATTGAGCGGGATCGGCAGGTGGTGCGCGAACGGATCGACCGCCAGCTCTGGGAGTACCACAGCGCCTCGAATCGCTGGCTGCGGAGTAATCCGATACCCCACTTTACCCGGTGAACAGCAGCGATTCGATAGCCCGCAGCACGCGAGTGGTGCTGATTCTGGCGGGCCTAGTCATCATTATCGCCGGAATGCGTGAGGCCCAGGCGATTTTGGTTCCCTTTCTGTTGGCTGGCTTTATTGCCATTATTACCGCGCCGCTGATGTTTTCGCTCACCGCGCTGCGCATCCCCAGCGGAATCGCGCTGCTGCTGGTACTCGCACTGCTGCTGCTGCTGGGCGTCGTTCTCGGCGGTGTAGTGGGGAGATCGGTCGATGATTTTCTGACCCAGCTCCCCCTCTACCAAGCGCAACTGCAACAGCAGTGGGAGGCATTCGCCGTATGGCTAGATGGTTGGGGAGTTGCATTCCCCGACTACACCCTTGCCGCACTCTTTGACCCCGCTAAGGTGATGGGGCTGGTCGCCGTCGGCCTGGCCAGCCTCGGCGGACTGCTGGCCAATACCCTGCTGATTCTGCTTACCGCAAGCTTTATGCTGGCTGAGGCGGCACGGTTACCGGCCAAACTGCACGCTACTTTTAGCGATCCCGAACGCTCCCTTACGCATCTTTACCAAGTGGTCGCTGATGTCAAGCGCTACATGGCAATCAAGACCCTGACCAGCCTACTCACCGGCCTGCTGGTCGCACTCTGGCTCTGGATCATCGGTCTCGACTACCCTCTGCTGTGGGGAATGCTTGCTTTTTTCCTCAACTTCGTCCCTAACATCGGCTCAGTCCTCGCCGCCATCCCGGCCCTGCTGCTGGCACTCATTCAGCTCGGCCTTGGCGGCATGGCCTGGGTCGCAGTCGGCTACGCCGCAATTAACGGCATTCTTGGCAACATTATTGAACCGCGCTTCATGGGGCGTGGACTGGGACTCTCTGCGCTAGTCGTTTTCCTCTCCCTGGTCTTCTGGGGCTGGGTGCTAGGGGCGGTCGGGATGTTGCTCTCGGTTCCCCTCACCATGACCGTGAAGATCATCCTCGGCAGCCGCGAAGAGACCCGCTGGATCGCCATTCTGCTCGGTCCCGAGATCGAAGCCAAAGAACCGCCCGGCGGCCCTCGCCGACCCGATCCCTGGAGCCGCCTTGCCGAGTGGCTGCGGCAGCGGTTGCCGAAGCGTCGCTGACTTGGCGTACTGTCAAAAAGTCGCCCAACACATCTAGCCTATTGATTTATTGGGAGCAAAAATGAGTGAACGGTGAGGTAGAACCCATCTTCCACACCCCGGGTCGCACGGAAGGGGCGGAATGTGGGGCGGAATATGGGACGAGGTAGAACCCATCTTCCACACCCCGGGTCGCACGGAAGGTGCGGAATGTGGGGCGGAACATGGGACGAGGTAGAACCCATCTTCCACACCCCGGGTCGCACGGAAGGTGCGGAATGTGGGGGCGGAATATGGGATAAATTTATTTTATCGAAGAGAAAAAAATTCTATTTCAAATATTAGAAAGATCTTATAGACTAAGAGCCAGGGAGAGCATTTCTCCTCCCAAGGTAGTAACCTACAAAACATAGAGGTGAATCATGAAAACAGCTTTTAAGACGATTCTCATGGCAGCACTCTTAACCCTTTCGACCTCCGCCACGGCATGGTGGTGGGGACCGTGGGGCGGTCCTGGCTACTGGGGTGACGGTTGGGGCGGCTTCGGCTTCAGCTTTGGAGTCCGAGGCTCCGGCTGGGGTAGCGGTCGCTACTACGACTACTACTACCACCCCTATCGCTACGGCCCTTATGGCTATCACCGCTACCACTACTACGGCCACCTCCCACCCCGCTACGCACCGCCCGCAGCACCCTCGGCACCAGCAGAGGATGCTCGCTAGGTTTTTTGAGGTTCGAGGTTCGAGGTGCGAGGTGCGAGGTGCGAGGTTCGAGGTTCGAGGTGCGAGGTGCGAGGTGCGAGGTGCGAGGTTCGAGGTGCGAGGTGCGAGGTGCGAGGTTCGAGAAAGAAGTGGCATGAAGGGTGCCCTGCCTAGCGTCTCGCGCCTAGTAGTCTGTCGGGCTTGGGGAGTAACTATCTGATTGATAACAAGTTTATTCTGGAGACTCAAAACTTAAATAGCTGTAAACTCAATGAGTTACCCCGTTAAGTCCGACAGACTCCTAAGTACCTCTCGCCTAGCACCTCTCGCCTCGCGCCTAGCACCTCGCGTCTCGCGCCTAGCGCCTCTCGCCTAGCACCTAGCGCCTCTCGCCTCGCGCCTAGCACCTCGCGTCTAGCGCCTCGCGTCTAGCGCCTCGCGCCTCGCGCCTAGCACCTCGCGCCTAGCACCTCGCGCCTAGCACCTCGCACCTCGCACCTCGCACCTCGCACCTCGCACCTCGCACGCCTACTAAATCCTCACCGACATCCCATCACTCAAGGAGTTGCGATAGGCCCGCAGAGCCGGAATCGCACCAGCGAGGAGTCCGGCGAGGAGGACGGCTCCAAGAATGGCAAATTCGACAAGGGTGGGGAAGCCGATGGCGAAAAACAGGCCGAAGTGGCTCTCGGCGATGGGTTGGGTGAAGAGCAGCAGCAGATAGAGCAGCCCCAGGCCAAGAGAGGTGCCGAGCAGGGTCAGCACCCCGGCCTCGCCGATAATCAGGCCAAAGATATGCACCGGACGCGCCCCCACCGAGCGCAAAATCGCCATTTCCCGGCGGCGTTCGTCGATTCCGGTGAGCAGGGCGGTGAGCAGCCCGACCAGGCCGACGACGACCACGAAGCCGGAGATGACGAGCAGTACTCGCTCAACCATACCGATCAGCGACCACAGCTCCTGCAACGCCACCCCCGGCAGAATCGCTTGCAGCGGTTCGCGGCGGTACTCATTGATCTCACGCTGCATCCGAAAGATACTCATGCGCGACTCTAGCCCGACCAGCGCAGCGGTGATGCTCTTCGGGGTGAGGTCGCGGGTCAGCGCCTGTTCAGGGGTAATGCGGCGACCCGGAATCGGGGCGCCGCCGATCCAGCCGATATGAATCGCCTCCCACCCCTCCAGCGGGATATGGACGGTACGATCAACCGGGGTACCGGTCGGCTGTAGAATGCCGACGACACGAAACGGCTGGTCATCGTGCTGGATAAAACTGACCGCGCCGCTGCCGTGGGCGATAATGATCTCCTGCTCCAGCGCGTAGCCGAGACGGGCCGCGACCTCAGCGCCAAGCACCGCTTCGTGAACCCCGTCAAAGGTGCGCCCGCTGGCCAGCTCCAGGCTGCGCTGGTTGGCGTAGCGGTAGTAGCGGAAGTAGTCGAGATTGGTGCCGAGGACTGGGTAGCCGCGATGGGAGTCGCCGAGCGAGAGCGGGATCGTCCAGGCCACTTCGGGCCGTTCGGCGAATTCGCGGTAGCTGTTCCAGGAGAGGTTGTTGGTGGCGCTGCCCATGCGAAAGACCGAGTAGAGCAGCAGTTGGGTAGAGCCGCCCCGCGCACCGATAATCAGATCGGTACCCGATAGGGTGTTGGTGAAGCTGGTGTGGGCCTCCACCCGTAGCCGTTCGACCCCGAGCAGCAGGGTGACGCTCAGGGCGATGGAGAGCAGGGTGAGCAGGGCGGTGAGGCGGCGGTTGAGCAGGCTCTTCCAGGCGAGGGTCAAAATCGGCATGGCTACCCTATAAATTGCGCCAGTTGGCGCGGTTCATTTCCGCTAACCGCAGGGTGCGATCAAACAGCGGTTCTAACCCGCTGTCGTGGCTGACGAAGATGAGCGTGGTTCCGCTCGCCTGACACTCCTGAAAGAGTAGTGCCAAAAAACTTTCGCAGCGGTCGCGGTCGAGGGCTGAGGTCGGTTCATCGGCGATCAGCAGCTCGGGACTTCCGATCAGCGCCCGCGCCGCTGCCACTCGCTGCTGCTGGCCGACGCTTAGCGCGGTGACTGGGCGTTGCAGCAGTTTCGGGTCGCTGAGGTCGAGGTGGCCGAGCAGATGCAGCGCCTCTTGTTCTAGGGTGGCGAAGCGGCGCAGCGCCCGCTCTCGGCGCAGGGCTGAGAAGCGGCAGGGGAGGGTGACATTCTCAACTACGGATAGGTAGGGAATGAGGTTGAAGAGCTGAAAGATGTAGCCGATATGGTGGGCGCGAAAGTGGTCACGCCCGGCACTGCTCACCGTTTCCAAGGCGGTGCCGAGGACTTCCAGGGTGCCGCGTTGCGGGGTGTGGACTCCGGCCAGTAGCCCCAGCAGGGTGCTTTTGCCGCTGCCGCTGGGGCCTTCAATGAACAGGCGTTCGCCGCGCTCAATGCGCAGTTGCTCCAGGATCAGCACCTCGCCGCTGGCACCGGGCCAGCGGAAGCCGAGTTGCTCAATCGCCACGGCAGCGGGGAGGGGCTGCTCCATTAGCGCAGACGGATGGTGCGCTGTTGCGGGGTCAGGCGGTGGTGCTGCTGGCCGCTGGGGGTGATGCTCTGCACCTCAATCCGCTCGGTGGCGGGGAAGGCGCTAAACAGGGTTACCTCAATTTGGTTTAACCGCGCCGGGCTGGAGCAGATAAAACGGTACTCACTGTGGATGTCGGCGTGGGCCTCGTGGCCGTGGCCGTGGTCGTGGTCGTGGTCGTGGCCGTGGTCATGGCTGTGGCCGTGGTCATGGCTGTGGTCGTGGTCTTCCAGCAGCGCAACCAGCAGGGTGCTGCGCACTTCTGCCCCGGAGAAACGGCACTCCGCCGCCTCGGGCAGGCGAAACAGCTCTCCTCCGCGACGCAGCTCGGCGGCTGCCTGGCGTAGTGTCGTCCGCTGCTGCTCGGTTGCTGGCTTATGCTCAAATCCGACGATATTGGCCGCCGGGCTGGTTAGATCGAGCAGTAGCTCCTGCCCCTCCAGAACCAGGTTAAGGTGCGACACCCCGTGGACGTGGGCGGCGTGGTGTTCATGTTCTTGCTTATGCTTATGCT
>SLIM01000024.1 GCA_007135625.1 Gammaproteobacteria bacterium | reverse complement strand
CGATGCCTCGCTCCCGTTTCATTGCCGACTGGGTGATGGAGCCGAAGTGGTGAATCCAGGCGGCCCCGGTGATTGCGCTGGGAATGGCGGCTTGCTCTGCGGCGTGGAAAAAGAGGGTATCCTCGTACCCCAGTAGCCGAGGGTTGGCCTGAAAGTAGCCAATCTCTTGCCAAACGCTCTGGTGAATGGCCATGCAGACGGCGTGTTTTCCGCCCAGGCGCACCACTTGGCCCATCTTCTGCGCCGCCTCGCTAGCGAAGGCGTTGAGGTCATAATCGAGCGCCCCTTCGACCATTGCGGGTGAAAGAATACGCAGCCGCTGCGCTTCGGCGCAGCCGATGAGCCCGGCGAGCCAGCCGGGGGTGACTAAGAGGTCGTTGTTCATCACTACCGTCCACTCCGCCTGGAGCGCCAGCGCCCCTTGGTTCCAGGCGACTCCACACCCCAAATTGTTCCGGTTACGAATCCGCCCGCCTAGCGGCAGTGACTCCAGATAGTCCCAGGTGCCATCGTGCGAGGCGTTATCGACCACCACGAGCCGCCCCAGGTCGAGGCCGCACTGCACCAGGCTTTCGATGCAGTGGCGGGTATAGGCGAGCTGGTTGTAGCAGGCGAAGGTGAGGGCGTAGCGTTCAGGGTGCATCGCGAGACTCCGTGGCGGGGTAGTGCAGCACAACGATTGCCGAGCCGAGCAAGCTGCTCATCAGTAGGGCGAAGAAGGAGGTGACATACTTCAGGTTAAAGACCTCGGTACTTAGGCTGGTTACCAGGAAGCAGAGGAGGACAGTTACCCCGAGGAGCCGAATCTCGTGCAACTGCTCCGCGCAGAGTTGCGAGTCGGCGAGTCTCGGCAGGTGCAGCAGAAAAGCGAAGGGGACGAAGAAGAGCAGCAGGATGGCGATCCCCCCCCCAAGACCGCTTTTGACCAAGCGGGTGCCTAGCTCCGAATGAAACTTGGAGTCCGCCACCAACTCGCGGGCATACGGTGAGGCGAAGGCGGTGATGGTAACGCTCTCCAGCCCCGCCGGATAGGAGGAACCCCAGCCGCTGAGAGGTCGCTCTTGCAGCAGTTGGAGTGCGATTCGCCAAAAAGTGAGGCGTAGACCGATGGAGGTGTCGGGAGCGACTTCACCCTGCCAAGGGTAGCTGTGAAACTCCTCAACCGCCTGGGTGAAACGCTCTTGCAATATGGTGGAGCTGAGGTAGGCAGCCATCCCCGCCGCCATCACCAAGAAGAGCGCAAGCGGTAGTGCCTGGCGCAGGGGGCGGCGGGTGCGCAGCAGCAGCAGGAGCAGCAGCACTAGCGGAACCGCTAGCCAGCCGGTGCGGCTTTGGGTCGCCAAGGCGATGTAGAGACCGGCGGCAAGGCCTAGGAGGTTAAGCAGGTTGAGCAGTAGCTTGGCGCGGTCAAAGGGTTGGCGCGTGAGCTGGACCAGGCAGAGTAGCGAGCCGAGGAGGCTCATGGCACTGAGCATGAGCGGATCGACATGGCCGACGGTGGGCCGTTCGGGCCAGGTCTCGGTATTGGGAGCAAGCAGCAGTAGCGCCAGGGTGATTAGCTGCATTAGGGGGATGCTAACCGGTAGCGCGGCGGCGGTGGAGCGCTGCATCTGCATGACCGCGAGCAGAATGAGGCCGCCCAGCAGGAGGCGTGCCGGGGCATCATAAGCCGGGGCCGACCACTCTCCGCGTAGCGCTTGGCTCACCAGCACCGAGAGCAGCGGCAGGGTAAAAACCAGGAGCAGCGCGACCACCCAGCGGCGTAGCCGGGGGGCGTTAGGCAGGAGCGGTCGTCGCTCGATCCAAGCCCACCCCAGGATGATCATGGCGAGTAGCCCGGCGAGGAGGTTGAGCGCATTGACCCACCCCTTGAGGCTGAAGGTCAGGAGCGGGAAGAGCAGCAGGATCGTGAGTAACGCCCACTGCAATAGAGATTTTGGGCGCAGGCCAATGGCCCCGGCACGGTTCGCTGCGATCATGCGCGGTTATCGCGGACGAGAGCGCGGCGAGGGGGGCAGCAGGAGACTCCAGCAGAGACCATTCCTGCGTGAGAGGATGGATGTTGTCTAACGGCTCAGCGGGTTGGCAGCCGTCCCTTCAGCAGCACGCGGGTGTTGCCGATCTTCTGAATCAGATCGAGATCCTCGATCGTGACGCACTTCTCATGGCGACTATTGAGCATACATTCGCGAGCGCGTTTGCGGTACTGGTCGAGTGCATCGCACTCACTCTCCCCCCGGCGGTGCTCTAGCACCTTATCGAGGCGCACCGTGCCGGGGCGGCATAGCTCGGGGACTACATCGCTATCTTCGTTCAAATAGTCCCAGAAGTCGAGCTTAACATCGTAGCTATTGGCGCAGTTTTCGAAGCCCAGCAGGCTTCCCCCTTTGATTGGGACGGTGAGGGCGATGAAGCCGATCTGCTCATCAGTGGTCTCTGAGCGGCACTCCGCCTCCATGACATGGTAGCAGGTGATATTTCCGGGTACCGCCAAGGCAGTACTGCTGTAGAGGGCGGCAAGAGCGAAGAGTAGAGGGATCTTAAGACGCATAGTGTTCACCTTGGAGCAGATGGGTGGGCGACAGGGAGTTCAATGAATGGCTTAAAAGTACACCTTAACTGACTGCAATGCAAGCGATTGTGTGCTCATTTGTTCTCCTCATGGAAGATCTTGGGTAATGATGGCTGGTTTTGTGAGGCTGTATTTGCCAGGGCGGGAGGGAGGGTTACCGCCGCCAGGGCGCGAAGTTGGGCGCTTCGCAACTGCTGCGGGATCTGTTCGCGGTCGCTCACTTCGGCGGCGATGCGCCCGCCATCTACGGCGGCGAGGGCGCGCTGCAACTGTTGCAGGTAGTCGGCTTGGGGGTAGGGACGCTCGGCATAGCCGCTGCGTCCGCGTGAGTCGGCCTCGCAGGCGAGGAGAAAGCGGGCGAAGCGCTCGGGGCGGCGCAGTGCATCCAGCGCAAGCAGTAGCTTGAGCTGGGTTTTGCTGCGTAGTAGCGCGATACGGTGGGCGTGGAGGTGGTAACGGGCGGTCAGCAGCGCCAACTCCCGCACCGCTTTAGGCACTCGCAGGCGCTGACAGAGGGTGCGAATCGGTCTCACCCCGGCGGCCTCGTGGCCGTGGTGGCTAGGCCACTCCGCAGGTGGGGTGAGACCCTTGCCGAGGTCGTGCAGCATTGCGGCAAAGCGGACATCGGCATCGGGCGAGAGCTGCGCCGCTTGGGTCACAGTGAGCAGCAGGTGCGCTCCCGTATCGACCTCGGGGTGGTGGGCGGGGGGTTGCGGAACGCCCCACAGCCGCTCCACTTCGGGGAGGAGTGCGGCGAGCGCTCCCAATTCGCGCAGGGTCGCAATAAAGCAGGCGGGGTCGCGGCCGGTGATGCCCGCCTCCAGCTCCTGATAGACCCGCTCCGGGGGGAGTTCGGTGAGAAGAGCGCTGGCACTTAGCGAGCGGGCGAGTTGCACCCCCTCGGCGGTGATGCGAAAACCGAGGTGGCGGTAGCGGGCGTAGAGGCGGGCCAGGCGCAAGACCCGCAGTGGATCTTCGGCAAAATGGGGGGTAGGGCGGAGCAGCCGTTGGGCGATATCTTGCGCTCCTCCGCAGGGGTCGATAAGCGCTCCCTCCGGGGTAAGCGCCAGCGCGTTTAGGGTCAAATCGCGCCGTTTAAGATCCTCCTCCACCTGGCGCAGCGGGGGGAGGGTGCGATCTACGCCACTGCGCGGCAGGGCATACTGCTCGTGGCTGTAGGGGTGTAGAAAGACGCTAAAATCACGCCCGACTTGAAGAAATCCGAAGGCTTTGAGGGTCTCTGGGGAGACCCCGACCAGCAGCCAGTCGCGATCCTGCGGCGACTCTCCGAGTAACGGGTCGCGCACCGCACCGCCGACCAGTAGCGGTCTCCAGGCAGCGAGTTGGACGGCAAGTTGATCGGCTGGTTGCATGGTTACTCCGCTCGAATGTGGTAAAAATCGGCTGATTGCATGGTTACTCCGCTCGAATGTAGTAAAGGATGGTTCCCGAGGCATCGCGTAGCGCTAGGTACTCCCGCTCCAACGCAAAATCATAGTGCCGCTCCACCCCACTCTCTGGGTCGCTCAATACCACCTGCCAGCCACTCACCTTCACTTGCCCCTCGCGGTAGTCATAAGGGCCGATATAGATGCGGAAACGATTTCCCCGAAAGGCCAGCACCTCACCGCTCTGGCCGACCCACCACCCATCCAGTCGGGTGGTGGGAGGGGGAGCGGAGGGGGCGGAGGGGAGCAACCTGGAGAGCGAGGAGGGGAGAGCCGGAAAGTCGAAGTGCAGCGACGGCTGGGGCAGCTCGCCGGGAAGGGAGGGGAGTGGCAGCGGCAGCGGTGGTGGCGGCGGTGGCTCCTCCCAGCGGTAGGCCCCTTTCTGGTCCTGACGATGACGAGTGTAGGCGTGGGCCATCTCCTCCATCATCGAAAAAAAGACTTCCGCCATCGGTGCCATAGAGCGCACCGGATCGGCAGTAAGGGGCGCTGGCAGCAGCAGCGCTAGGGTTAGAGCCATCCAAGATGGGGGGGGTGATCTTTTCATGGTGTTATCGGTCTGGAAAGTGAACAGCGTAGACGCGACTGCATCGCAGGCGACAGCGCTATAAGGTTGGTGCGCTTGCTACCGAACTCAGCTAGCGGGGTCAGCATCCTGTTTCGTCTTGATACCGGTAGCTGAAAAAAGCGCGGCTTTGGGTTATTCTCCTCTTTTAGGTCGATATACGCAATTCAGGCAATACCATGTTCATCACGACGGAATACACTTTGCCACCTCGTCAGCTTACGGTTTTGGCCTCATACCACAGGTTACGGCGACCCTGTTCCCCCCTCTGCGCGGGTGTGGGGTGGCTCGCTCTCCTGCCGTTGGCAGCGGGAAAACTATGCTTTTTAACCTGAAAAACATGTTGCAATGGAGACCCGATGCCGAGGAGTTTACCGCACCCCTGGTAACCCCTCGGCCCTTTCGTTTCCGACTAGAGCGCTTCCCCAAAGGGATTGATAACATCCACATTGATGTACTGCTCAGTCAGAAATTCACCCTCTATTCGAGTCAGTTGATTCGCAACACCTTGGCTTTTGATGCCAAGGTCAATCTTTGGAAAGAGCGTGCCTCGCCCCCGGATGTCCAGCAGGTCGAGGGTTTTACCCGCGCCTATGCCGGAATGATGGAGGGGGGAACCGCTTTGGCGCGTAAACAGTCGCGTCCCGAACTGATTCAGCTCCTCCAGTTTGCCACCCTGAAATATCTCCTGATGAAGATTGATGAGGCAAGCAAGGAGTATCGCGAGATGCTGCACAAGGCGGCAGAGGGGGGGCAAAATGCTTCACCGCACAGATCGGCCCAAGCGCATGACCGGTTGGTGATCCTGGCACGCGAAGAGGCGGGGCTAAAATATCGCACCCAGCACAAAATCTTTGCCCTCGTCTACAAGACAGAAACCACCCTGCTGCGCCGCTCGCGCAAGGGCGTACTCGGCCTCTCCTGGCCGGTACCGCGTGAACTGCTGTTTAATCCGCTGTTGCAACTCCCTAGCCTGTGGGCCAGCGAGGAGCGGATGCGCCACTATCCGCTCCTCGGGATTGACGAACAGGATCTCCAAGAGTTCGACCGCATTAACCGCATTCTGGTCGAGATTTTTTGTGACTATCTACCCGAGTGGGTAGTCACCAAAAACCGGGCAGCGACAGAAAAGCGGGATGATAGCGGCATCATTGCCATGCGCCAACGGCGTGATCAGGGCGGACTGGATGGTTTTTTACAGGTCGAGCTACTGCTCAGTCGCGCCCTGGAGGAGATTGAATACCGCGAGGGGCGAACCTGCTGGCTAGACGATCCCGAAAACCTGAAAGCGCTCTTTTCGCTTCACGAGGGGGTCGCCTGGGAGCGCCGTCGCGACGAGGAGTCGCGTGATAACCAGCGCCGCAGGCAAGGCTTTAGCCTCTACCTGCGCGAACGGGCGCTGGCGATCTGCGACAAACACCGCCTTACCCACCCCATTCTCGCCTCCCACCAAGTGCCGAGGCTCTACGACCAGCTCAAAGGCGAGGTACCCGCCCGCTTCATCATGGCCTATCTCGACAACGACCAGTCCCGTCGCAAACTGGCACGCCGCCTGGCCGGGCTGCGCGGCATCAGTGACCCGCCCGAAGTCACCCGCCAACTGGATCGCGAGCGCCAGGAGCTGCAACGCCTCCCCAAAGAGCAGCGCTGCCAGCAGGTGGCCGACTACCTCTGCCACTTTGCCCTGCTGCGGCGTGACCTCAAACTGGGCTACCAGGCCTACTGGATCATGAACCAACTGCACCTGCTAGAGGAGCGCGAAGAGATCGAACTCTCGCGTGGCAACCGCAGTCTCCAAGAGTTCGCCCTCAGCGAAGAGCAGTCAGAGAGCAGCCACGCAATTCGCACCCACACCATCCTCAAAGCGGATCTACGCGGCTCCACCATCATCACCGCCCAACTGCGAGAGAAGAACCTCAATCCGGCCACCCACTTCAGCCTCAACTTTTTTGACCCCGTCACCCGCCTGCTCAACCAGTTTGGTGCCTCCAAGGTTTTTGTCGAAGGGGATGCGGTTATTCTCGCCCTCTATGAATACGAAGATGAACCGGTTGACTGGCTCGCGGTGAGCCGCACCTGTGGCCTGGCCCGCAAAATCCTTGACGTAGTCGATGCCAATAACGCCCGCAACCGCCAGTACCAGCTTCCCGATTTAGAGCTAGGGTTAGGCATCTGCTACAAAAACGAGGCCCCTACCTTCCTCTACGACGGGGATCATCAAATCATGATCTCCTCCGCCATCAACCGTGCCGACCGCCTCTCCGGCTGTGCCGCCTCACTCCGCAGCACCAACCTCGCCCAGCGCCGCCGAGGGGTCGAGGTCGTCGCTCCGGTCGAACAGGGGATTATGCAGAAGAGTACCTCCGACAACCTGTTGCGCTACAACGTCAACGGCATTGAACTCGATGAAGAGGCCTTTAACAAACTGAAAGCAGAGATCTCCCTCCGCCCGATTAAAGGCAAGGTCAACGGATACAGCGAAAAGAGTACCTTCTATGTCGGACGCTACCCCGACAAGAGCAATGCCATGCAGTGGCTGATCATTCGCGAAGCGCCGATCCGACTCTGGATCGGTAACGATGTCAGCACCGAAGAGGAGTGGGGGCGACACTTCTACGAGGTCATCACCGAACCGGAGATCCTCAACCAACTCAAACAACTGGTTAGTCAACGACGCGCCGCGAAGAGCAACCCTGACGAATCTGGAGCAGCACCCTGATGAGCCACCACGACGACAAGCGAAAACAGAAGAAGAAGCGCAAGGCCGCCTCCTCACTTCCGATTTTCCGATTTGCACTTTAGGTCTTACTTCGATTAGAGTGAATCGCCCAGCACCTGTTTACTCCCTAGTTTCCCCTGCCGTACTGGACTTGGAGCGTGACGGCGGCTGGTACTGCACGTTTCGCCCACCAGGGTAATTTTTACAAGGAGAAGGGTTATGACTGTCTGTTCGCGCCTAAAGGGTTTGAGTCGCAACCATGAACGTATCGCCGACTTTTTTTCATTGATGGCGGTGGCGCTATTTTTTGCCACCATCTGGATAACCCTGCAATACTACACCTCTATTGGTGGGTGGGTAGCGCAGGACTTCGTGCTGCGACTGCCGCTGATTTTTGTTGCGATTGTTGTCGATGTGCTGCTCATCTTCATCTTTCTCAACCTCGGCTCGACCCGCTTTAGCGAGGAGGAGGGGACTGAAGGGAGCTGCTTCCAGACCTTTCGCGGACGACGCAGCGGCGCGGGTTCGCTCTTTACCGCCTTTAGTAGCTGGGTGAAACACATGGAAAATGTCAACAAAAAGCACCGCTAGGCGGCCATTATGAAGCAGCGAGAGCGGCGAATCGGGCGGCTTCTAGTTCACACCGGTGAAGGGAAGGGGAAATCCTCCAGCGCCTTCGGGGTCGCCTTTCGTGCCGCCGGATGGGGGATGCAGGTCTGCGTAATTCAGTTCATCAAGGGGCGCTGGCGCACCGGCGAAGAGGTGGCGGCGGAGCGCTTCGACAACATCGAATGGCACGCTCTGGGCGACGGCTTCACCTGGGACACCGCCAATCCAGAGCAAGACCGCGCCACCAGTCGCCAGATCTGGGCCTTCTGTCAGCAGCAGATCTGCTCGCAACGTTTCGATCTAGTCATCCTTGATGAAATCAACTACTGTTGCGGCTACGGCTGGATCTCCGGGGCCGAGATCGCCGACTTTCTACGCCGTGAGCGCCCCCCCTGGATGCACCTGATCCTGACCGGGCGTGATGCCCCGCCCGAAGTGATCGAGCTAGCCGACACGGTGAGCGAAATGGTGGCCTTGAAACACGCTTTCGATCAGGGGATCGTCGCCGAACAAGGGATCGAGTTTTAGTTGCGTACCCAGTACGATCAATCCAGCAGAGAGGTAGCGCGGAATGTGTCTTGGAATCCCCATGCGGGTAGTAGAAATTGATGGTTTTCTGGCCCGCTGTGAGGCCAAGGGGGTAGAGCGCGATGTCAGCCTATTTATGCTGCAACACGAAGCGGTAGCACTGGATGACTATGTCGTCGTACATGTCGGCTACGCCATTCAGCGGGTCACCGAGGCCGAGGCGATGAGTGCCTGGGAACTCTACGACGAGCTACTTGCGGCAGAACAGACGCTGCCCCCAGGGCCGCCAAGTGCATGAGCTCTCGCTCTGTTACGCCCTGCTCGAACAGGTCGAACGTATCGCCAAGCAACAGCAGGCCGAGCGGGTAGTCTCTATTCGGCTACAGATCGGCCCCCTCGCCGGAATCGAACCGGAGCTGCTGCAACGCGCTTTTCCGCTCGTCATCCCGGGGAGCCTCGCCGCCGGGGCGGAACTGGTCATCGAACCGCTTCCGCTGCGGATCCACTGCACCACCTGCGAGTGGGAGGGAGAAGCGACCCCGAGCCACCTCCGCTGCCCCCACTGCGAAAGCCTCCAGACCCAAGTGATTAGCGGCGAAGAGATGCTACTCGCCAGCTTGGAGCTGGAGCGGGTCGGGGAGTGAAAGCGGATTCTCCTCCTCACCCGGTTGTTGCGAGTGCAAGGCTTGATGGGGCAGGATTACGTTCATTTTATCGGTTATACCGCATGTTGTGCCTTCGTTCTTTGTGTTTCAGCACTTTCTCCCTGATCAAATACTCCCGTCTCAATAATTGACTTACATAATAGATTGATGACAGGAACAGATACACTATTTCCAATTAATCTCATCCATCTTGCGCGTGATTCAGGCAGTTTGAAATCTTTTGGAAATCCCTGTATTAAGCAGGCCTCGGACTTAGTGATTCGTCTGTATTTTTTAGTGTTGTAAATGTTATGTATGAAGTTCGCTTTAAATTCATTGTTGTTTTTGGCGCTAACGATCTCTTCTGTAATAAAGTCATTTGAATCGCTTGAAACAAGCGTCGGAAAGATGTCGGAAGTAGGTAAAAATATTCTATTTACGCCATAAAGACCCGTGCTTATTTTTGTATTTTTAAAATCATAGCGTATTTCTGTTACTTTAATGACTCCTTTTTCTTTAAGAGCTTCTATGCTCTTGGGAATAGAAATTTTTTCAATTTTAATCTTTCGTTGCGCCTTTAATGAATCAATTAAAAAGAAATTGTTTTTACTGTAGGACAATAGGAGTCGCTCTTCATCGGATAAAATATTGTCTTCATGCGGGATGATTTCAAAAGCATATTCTTCCGCTTTTAAGATCTCCAGCTCCAGTAAACCGTCAATATCTTCTTGGCGTATAGATGAATCAAGTTGCTGAAAATGTTTTAATGATAAAGGATTTCCATCTAAATCTCCATACTCGCGTTTGCGCCTATTTCGCAACAAGAGCAGACATATATGTTTTTGCCTTTCCGTTGTATTAAGAATATCCCATGAATGAATGGTGGTGTGGCCATTTCTTATATCGTTAAATAAAAAGTAGTCGTTAAAACCATTTGTACTAGAGAGACTCATTCCTTTTGTTTCTAAAATATTTCCAAATAAGTCTTTTTGGATACTCCTATTTGGTTTGGTAACGTGATTCACATTGATACCTAAAATATCGCAAAGTTTAACCTTTTTGGATACGTGGTCGGGTAGTGTGAACTTGTCAAAGTGTTTTTTATTTTTAAAACCAATGATGTAAACTCTTACGCGATTCTGCGGAACGCCATAATCAAATGAGTTGATTACAAAAAAATTGGCATAATAACCGGCCTGCTTGATTCTATCCAAGATATATTGAAGGGCTGTTTTGTTTCTTGGATCAACCAACCCCTTTACATTTTCAAAAATGAACGCTTTGGGTTGTGATTGTTTTAACAAAAAGATGGTGTCGTTCCATAACTGCCCCCGGTCATCATCAAAGCCTAAATTTCTTCCAGCAATTGACCAGCTTTGACAGGGAACCCCGGCAGTAAGCATGTCATGTTCCGCTAATCCTTTGATTTTTGTAATATCACCTAAATTGAAATCTTCACTAATATTGAAATTTTCGCAATAGGCTTTTATTGCATCCTTATTAATTTCACTAAAACCAAGGCAATTTCCTCCATTATTGCTTAGTGCCATTTTAAAGCCGCCAATTCCGGCAAAAAGGTCTATAAAGGAAAACTTGTCGTGTTGCATTTTTGTATTGCTGGTAAAGGCCATGTTATTTCAAGATTCCTGCTTTAAGATCTTGCGGTGGTTCAATGCCAAGAAATTCACGATAAATTCTTTCGCGATAATCCTTGCCTAATATATTTATTTCCTTAATAAAATTATCGTATGTGCCTTGGCCTCCGATTAAGTCCCAAAACTCATTACCAATCAGCACCGATTCATCCTCATGCATGTTAAACCAACGCATTGGAAATTTCCATTGATAATCTGATTTTTTGCCATAAGGATTGTATGGCAAGGCATAATATGCGTAATCAACAACTTTTGGTTCCATAGCCAACAGTTTGAAAAGTTTCTCCTTGCTGACTTTTGTTTGATCGCTATTAGGCAGCGGAGCTTTTACTTCAAAAGCATATTTAGTGCCATTTTTTTGGTTTTGAATAAATATATCACAAACTACGCTTGCTGGAATTGGCTGTCCACCACCGGCTTTTATGTATTTCAATTCATCACTCCAGTTGGGTCTTGTTTTCTCTTTGCCTCTACTGTGCTCTAATTTATTTAAAACCTCCTGTATTCTCCTTAAACTCTCTTTCCCAACTGTTCCTTCAATCGTGTGACCCAGTTGGCAAGCTCCATGGGCTTCCAATGCTACAGCTTTGGCAAGTTTTTCCCAGACTCCACCAAAAGGCGTGACAAAGCGTCTTTCAAAATGAGAACCTTTAAAGATTTCGTCTGGTACTAGGGCTGCATATAGTGGTTTACTAGCGCGATGACTTTCTTGTATAAATGGGTCAGTAATAAGGACTCGTTCCATTACTCTATCCATGGCTTCAGTAACAACATGATTAATGGCTTGAGCTATTCTCTTTTGTTTATTCTGACTCATTTTTTCTATTATCTTCTTCGTTGAAGGATAGGAAATAAGAAAACCGGCCTTGATCATAATTCCGACCACCTTGACCGTTCACAGCGAAAGTCCCGCTGT
>SLIM01000030.1 GCA_007135625.1 Gammaproteobacteria bacterium | reverse complement strand
TACGACCTTCTTCCGAAGTCGTATTGTGCTACCCAAAGCTTCACTCTGAGTCGTTGAGATCGGAAGCACAGCGGTAGCGGCACCTGCCTCGATTCCGGCGTTGTGTGCCAAAAAAAACGGCCACCGAGGTGGCCGCTTTTGCGTCGGGAGCTGGGTAACCGTTAGCCGGTTACTCGTCTCCTGATCCCTTTAGGCTTTTACTGCTGGGCAGGGGCCTGTGGGGCTTGGGGACCACGGTAGCCACCTTGGGGAGCGCCGTAACCCTGGGGAGCGCCATATCCCTGGGGAGCGCCATAACCCTGAGGAGCGCCGTAGCCCTGAGGAGCGCCGTAACCGTGGGGTGCGCCGTAGCCGCCGTGGTAAGGAGCGCCATAGCCGTAGGGAGCGCCATAACCGCCGTAGTAGGGGTGGCCGTAGCCATGGCCCTGGTAACGGCTGTTGCCGCGACCGGAGAAGTTCATGTTGAAGTCGCCGAAGCCGTCGCCCATCCAGTCGTTACCGCCGTAACCGGGACCACCCCACCATGCCTGAGCGGTGGAGAGAGGAGCAGCGGCAACAACAGCAGCGATAGCAAGTGCTTTAAGGGTGTTTTTCATAATCATTTCCTTTTTGGAAGTTTTGTTGGGTTATGTGAATGGGTGACTGACCCTGCCGCAAGGGCAGGATCAGTGTTAGTGATCAGTAACGACCACCACCACCACCGCCGCCGCCGCTACGCGAGGGTCTGCTGTCGCTGCGCGGTTTGGCTTGGTTGACGGTAACCACGCGGCCATCAAGTGGCTGCTGGTTCAAACCCTTAATGGCGGCATCCGCCTCGGAATTACTGGCCATCTCAACGAAGGCAAAGCCTTTGGACTGACCGGTGTAACGGTCCTTGATCAGGTTGACGGTGGAGACCTCTCCGAAGCTTGCAAAGGCAGTTTTCAGGTCTTCTTCAGTGGTCTGGTAGGCCAGATTTCCAACATAGATATTCACTAGTGCAGTTTCTCTCTTGATTGTGTGCTGTTGGGAGGTGCCGACGGTGGAACAGGCACACAAACCCACCGTTGGCATATTGTAGAGTACGACGAGAGTTTCTCGTTGTGTGACCTGGATATCGTTGCCGCAGCCTGGGTAGACGCGACCCTACTCCAACTTGTTGAGTGGGAGAGGCGGTACCCGTTGGGTTGCCTGGTGAACCGATTCAGAGACAAGCACGATCCATTACAGCTATACCCGCTATGGAGTAGGCTGTAACCGATGATATGGGCTTGCAATTCAGAGGGATCAGAATGGCAGAACCAATCAGGTTCAGGGGGGGTAAAGATAGGCAGTTCGTTAATCACGGTTCCATAGTCTCATCTCTTGGGGACGATAGCAAGCCTTTTTTGCAGAGGAGGTCAATTTTTTATTTTTGCTCGGGCGCTACTGCGAGGTCATTGATCCTGTTAGCGCTTAATACCAATGGTTAGACTGATGGCGGCCATTGCGAGGTCATTGATCCCATTAGCACTTAATACCAATGGTTAGGCCGATGGCGGCCATTGCGAGGTCATTGATCCCATTAGCGCTTAATGCCGATGGTTAAGCCGATGGCGGCCATTCCCGAGGAGCTGAGGTTGCTGGTGATGAAGTCGCGAAAGCTGCCGATGTGGGGGGCGAGCCACTCGATGAAGCGGTCGTAGAGCTGCTCCATGCCGATCCAGTTGACCTCAATCAGACCGGCGTATTGCAGGCCGAAGAGCAGGAGCAGAATGGCACCGAAGAGGAACAGGGTGAGGCGCAAAAATCCAGCGAGGGCGTAGCCGATGCTAAAGCCGACGAGGAAGCTGAAGCCGAGTTTCATCAAAAAGGCAGACCACTCGACCATCCCCAACTGCTCTTCGGCGAACTGCCGAATCTCCTGTAGCCCCTCTCCCGACTCGCCGAGGGGGCCGATGAAGGAGTGGGTGGCGGGGCCTTGGAAGCTTTGTACCGAGGGGAGTAGGGAGTAGGGCAGCAGGGGGTTGTGCAGGGTGGGGCGCTCGCTGCTGAGTGGGGTCAAGGGGAGCGGCTCAGGAGGTGGTTCGGGGGCTAGCCAGTAGAGAATCGCTCCACTGATGCCGAACAGTAGGGCGATCAGCAGCAGCAGCCATTTCCACGTGGGCAGGGGAGGGAGGGGTTCGCGGGGTTCGCTGTCGCCGTTGCTGTCGCTGGTGGTGGTGGCGTGGGACATGGCGCTCTGCTCCTGGGGGTAGTGGGTTTGTCGGTCGTTAGAGCCGCTGGGCGCAGTCCCAGCGATCCCATTGGGCGGAGTCGGTCGCCTTAATGGCGATGCCGTCAAAGTGGAACTGGTCATCGCGCTTCATTAGGGTGACTTGATAGTCGCGGCGTAGCGGGATCTCGCCCATTAGGGGGACGCGGGAGAGCAGGTCGAGGGAGCCGTTGACCCGCATTTCGGCATGGGTGGCGAGCAAGTCCTGAATCCGTAGTACCTTGATCTCTCCCAAATAGTTTTTGGTGACGCGGGTCTCTACCAGGCCACTGGAGAGCTGTCCCAGTACGCCGCCCATCAGCCGCCCCAGGTCAAGATCCATTCCCAGGTCGGTGCGCGCTCCGCTTTGTAGCATGGTGGGGGTGAGGTGTTCTTGAAAACAGCGTTGCAGGCTGGCGGTGAGGGCCGCCTCGGGGAGTGCGGTGGTCACTTTGCCGACGAGGTAGATCTGTTTGTAGGCGATGACGGCGACGAGGGCGGCGGCAATCGCTAGGATCAGGGTGGAGAGTAGGCTATTTTGGGTCTTTTTTGCCATTGTTTTAGGAGTTGGATACGGTTGTGGGTGGGGGAGTCAGGTGCTGAACCAGACCCCTTGCGGCCAGACTTTGTCGCCGAGTTGCTGCCAATGGGTGGCATCGCTCAGGTGCTCTAGCAGGGGGGCGAGGTCTGGGGTCATTAGCAGGGCGAGCAGGGCGGCCCCAGTCATCAATAGCGAACTTTTCGGGTCTTTGCGGTTTAACGGCTTGAGTGCGGTGCCAAAGGAGCGCTTGAGCCGTTTGCCGATGAAGTCGACGCTGTAGAGTTCGTCCAGCAGCAAATGTACCAGATAGCCGAGGCCAACGGCAATACCGGCTAGCCAGGCGAGTTCCCGCGAGCTGTCAAAGAGGTGGTAGGCGAGGGTGGCGCTGAGGAAGGTGAAGAAGAGGAGGGCGAGCAGGGAGTGGAAAATACCGCGATGAACGGTGTAGCGGCTGAAGAACTCCCAGGCCGGGTAGCGGATCACGGCATAGCTGAAGCCGGCGGCAAGCCAGAGTTCAAACAGGGAGAAGTGTTCGGCCTGCAGGCTGAGTACGAGGAAGGCGGCGATCAGACCCATGGCGCTGAAGAGCAGTTGGGTCGGGGTGGAGTAGTCGAGATCGATGTCGGGGAGGATGCCGCCGATGGTGACCAGCAGCACCAGGGTGGCAACCTGGGGCGGGGTGGCCAGTCCCAGACCGAGGGCGAGGCTGGCAAAACCCCCTCCGGCGACAGCGGCTACTGCTAGGTGGGTGTTGAAATTTGCCATTGCCTCGCCGGAGAGTGGTGCTCTCTAAAAGTGGAGACCTAGCCCATCCAGGGCGGGATTGCTGCTGCGTTGGCGACTGCTGGCGGGCGGGCGGCGCGGCTGGGGAGGGGCGTTGTGGCCGGGGCGCAGGGCGAGTTGGAGAGCGGGGGCTGGGGTTGGCGGGTCGATGATCGGGGTGCGATCGAGGCGGGCCAGTTGCGGGCATTGCCGCTCAATGAGGTTTTCAATGTCCGCTTTGATGCGATAGCTATCGACTGTGCGGGAGCTGGCATCGGCGGTTGCGAGGCGGTTGCTTACGCCGCAGATGGTGCGCTCGCGGCTGGTGTGGCGGTCGGCGCAGCGGCAGTCGCTGGTTAGCTCGGCGGGACAGGGGCCGGGGGTGATGCGGTAGTGGTTGCGGTAGTAGTCAAAGAGGCTGCGGTGGGGGAGGGCGCAGCGGTTGCCGTGGCGGTCTTCAAGCTGTAGATTGCGGGTGATCTCTTCCGATCCGCCGGGGCGGTAGCCGAGGTTGAGCAGGATGCCGCGTGGATTGCGCAGGGCGATACCGGCGGCGTTATTGAAGGTGACTGGCTGTTGGCGGATCTCTAGATCGCTGGTGCGTACCTCGTCAATGGCCACCGGGTTGTTACGAAAATAGACCCGCTCACCGCTCGGCAGACGAATCTGGAGGCGTTGTGCCTGTTGGTCGAAGTGCGCCCGTAGGGTGGCGATGCGGGGCAGCAGGTAGTAACCCTTGGTGCCGGAGGTGGCGAAGGTGGAGTGGGGGTTGTGGGGGTTGTGAAACTGGGCATAGATGAAGATCTCGCCCTCTTCGCTAAAGCTGAAGTCGCGAAAGTTGGTGGGGCGGCTGGTGTGATCGTGACCGATCCGAAAGTGGCAGCGTCCGCCGTAGCGGACTTGCTCCAAGAGCAGATCACCCCACTGCAGCAGGCGCTCCGGCTCGCTATCTTGCGAGGCGGTGCAGTAGAAGGAGCGGGCGCTCGCCGCTGGCGGAAGCAGCAGCAGGAACAGCAGCGGCAGAAGCAGAATTCGGTAGGTCATGGCTTGTGAAGACCGGCTTAATACACGCTATGCCTGAGGCTGTCAGTAGAAAATGGCGTCCCCTAGGGGAGTCGAACCCCTGTCGCCGCCGTGAAAGGGCGGTGTCCTAGGCCTCTAGACGAAGGGGACGTTATTCGGAGAAGCGCAGTGCCAGCTTCGTCTCTAGCACTGCGTAAATTGTTGGTGGAGCCAGGCGGGATCGAACCGCCGACCTCAACACTGCCAGTGTTGCGCTCTCCCAGCTGAGCTATGGCCCCCCGTCAAAGGAGAGGCGCATTATAGGGGGCGCACGTCCCGCTGTCTACTCTTTTTTGCAAAAAATTTTCGAAAGCACAGCGGCAGAGGAGAGAGGAGAGAAGGCAAAGGAGAGAAGACAGAGGAGAGAAGACAAAGGACAAAGGGAAAGTACCATGCTACCAGCAACACCCACTCATCCTCCATGCGAGCATAATACCTTAACCCTTAACCCTTAACCCTTAACCCTTAACCCTCTTAACCCCCTCAATCCCTCCGATAATTCGGTGCCTCTTTGGTGATGGTGACATCATGAACATGGGATTCGGTCATGCCGGCGTTGGTGACCCGCACGAAGAGCGGCTTGGTACGCATCTCATGGATCGTGCGACAGCCGGTATAGCCCATGCTGGAGCGCACCCCGCCGATCAGTTGGTGGATAATGTTTAACATACTCCCCTTATAAGGTACCCGCCCCTCGATCCCCTCGGGAACCAGCTTTTCGGCGGCGGTACTCTCCTGAAAATAGCGGTCGCTAGAGCCTTGGTTGCCCGCCATGGCACCGAGGGAACCCATGCCCCGGTACGATTTGTAAGAGCGGCCATGAAAAATCTCTACTTCTCCTGGCGATTCGTCAGTACCGGCAAACATGCTGCCGATCATCACCGAGTGGGCACCTGCGGCGATGACCTTGGCGATATCGCCGGAGTAGCGCAGGCCACCATCACCGATCAGCGGCAGGCCGCTCCCCTCCAAGGCTCGGGCAACGTTAGCCACGGCGCTAATCTGCGGAACACCAACCCCGGCGACAATGCGGGTGGTGCAGATCGAGCCGGGACCGATTCCGACCTTAACCGCATCGGCCCCGGCATCACGCAGCGCCAGCGCCGCTTCGCCGGTGGCGATGTTGCCGCCGATCACCTGCACCTGGGGATAGTGGCGCTTGACCCAGGCGACCCGGTCGAGAACCCCTTGCGAGTGGCCGTGAGCGGTATCGACCACAATCACATCGACCCCCGCCTCGACCAGAGCCGCCACCCGCTCCTCGGTACCGCTACCGGTGCCGACCGCCGCACCGACGCGCAGCCGCTCATCCTCATCGCGGCAGGCGTTGGGATAATCCTTAACCTTCTGAATATCTTTTACCGTAATCATGCCGCGCAGCTCGAAGGCCGGGTTGACCACCAGCACCTTTTCGATACGGTGGCGGTGAAGCAGTTGCGTCACCTCCTCGCGGCTCGCCCCCTCCTGCACCGTGACCAGCCGTTCACGCGGGGTCATGATCGAGGAGACCGGTTCGTTCAGGCGGCTCTCAAAGCGCAGGTCGCGGCTGGTAACGATTCCCACCAGCTTGCCGTTGTCGGTCACCGGAACCCCGGAAATGTTGTGGGCGCGGGTGATCTCCAGTACATCCCCAACACTCACCGTCGGGTGGACAGTGACCGGTTCGCGAATGACCCCGCTCTCAAACTTTTTCACCGCACGCACCTCCCCGGCTTGCTGTTCGGGGGTCATATTTTTGTGGACGATGCCGATTCCCCCTTCCAGAGCCAAAGCAATAGCGAGCCGGGACTCCGTAACGGTATCCATGGCGGCTGAAATCAGGGGGATGTTTAGGGCGATTTCACGGGTCAGTTGGGTGGAGAGGTCAACATCCTTCGGCAGCACCGTCGAGTTTGCAGGTACCAGCAGGACATCATCAAAGGTCAGGGCTTCCTCAAGCAGGCGCATGGCAGAGTTTCCAGAGTGTAGTGGTGTTCTTCGATAGAGCGTAGCCGATCATTATATAAGGTAGCGGTCAGGTGATAAACCGGTAGCTTTATAGCAGAGGGCAGAGGAGAGCGCCGGTACGGGCCGCCTGCGCTCTCTTTGCCTCTACGCAGCTCATCTCCGGGCCTAGAGCGCTGGAGAGCGGGGAGTCTCCGCCTCTCTTCGCCGCTGTTGGGCAAACAGCACGCCGGCGAGCAGCAGCAACGGGGGGATCATAAACCAGTATTTAGAGGGCTGTTCAGCGGGAAGCTGGTAGCCGACGATGCGGGTGGCGTAGCCGGGGAGCAGGCCGAGATCCTCCGCCGGGCTAAACAGGCCGATATCGTCGATCAGCAGCTCCCCCTGGTGCAAGCGAGTGATCAGCCCGAGCTGCTGCAAGCGCTGCTCGGCGGGGCGGTCGGGGAGGGTGAAGACCAGGGTGCGCAGGGTGGTGCCGCGCTCCTCCTCACTCTCGACCTGCAGGTGCAGCGGCTGACCGGGGGGCATGGTGGCAATCGCGCTCACCAGCTCGGCACCGCTGTGCTGGTGATAGGCGGGGTAGAGTTGATCACGCGGAAGATCGAGGCGAAAGAGGGCAACGGCGATGAGCAGTAGCAGCAGGCTCTCCCACCAGCGGCTACGGGTCAGCAGCCACCCCTGGGTGGCGGCGGCGAAGAGCAGCATCGCGAGCAGTCCCGAGAGGATCACCAGCAGCAGATGGCCAACCCCTTCAATGCCAATCAGCAGCAGATCGGTGTTAAAAATAAAGATAAAGGGGAGAATGGCGGTGCGCAGGTCGTAGAAAAACGATTGCAGGCCAGTTTGAATCGGGTCGGCGTTGGCGATACCAGCAGCGGCGTAGGCGGCCAGTCCCACTGGCGGGGTGTCGTCGGCGAGAATGCCGAAGTAGAAGACAAACAGATGGGCGGCGATCAGCGGGATCTCCAGCCCATTGGCCGCGCCGATCTGCACCATCACCGGGGCCATGAGGGTGGCGACGACAATGTAGTTGGCGGTGGTCGGCAGCCCCATGCCGAGAATCATGCAGATCAGGGCCACCAGCAGCAACATCAGGGTAAAAGAGCCGAAGGAGGCAAGTTCAATTAGCTCGCCGAGAAGCTGGCCGATGCCGGTGAGGCTCACCGTGCCGACCACAATTCCGGCGCTGGCGGTGGCAATGGCGATGGGAACCATATTTCGCGCCCCTCCCTCCAGCGCCGCAACCAGCTCATGCAGACCGCGCCGCCAGGCGCTGCCCACCGCCTGGTGGCGAAACAGTCGGCGCAGTGGGTGTTGGGTGAGCTGTATAACGATCAGCAGCAGAATCGCGTTAAAGACGCTGGCGGCAGGAGAGAGGCGCACGATAATCAGGCACCAGACCAGCACCGCAACCGGCAGCAAAAAGTGGAGTCCGCCGCGCAGCGCCTCGGCGGGGGTGAGCGGGCGCTCGGGATCCCACCCCTCCGGCTCCGGGGTGTCGGCCTCCAGCGCGATCAGTGCAACGTAGCCGAGCAGCAGCAGCAGCGCGGCGACGTAGCCCGCCCACCCCCCGAACAGCGCGGCGACCCCTGCTAACAGCAGCCATACCGCCGCGCTAAAGATGACCACCCCGGCCAGAGTCAGCCCCCAGCCGAGCAGCCGCCGGGGCAGCGCGGCAACGGCAGCCCGGCGACCCGGCTCCATCCCCGCCTTCAGCGCCTCCAGATGGATCACATAGAGCAGCGCCAGATAGCTCAAGAGCGCAGGTAGCAGGGCGTGTTTCAGCACTTCGGTATAGGGAATATTGACATACTCCACCATTAAAAAAGCTGCTGCCCCCATCACCGGCGGCATCAGTTGGCCATTGGTTGAGGCGGCGACCTCAATCGCCCCGGCGCGATAGGCGGGAAAACCGGCCTTTTTCATCAGCGGGATGGTAAAGGTCCCGGTGGTGACGACGTTGGCGATGGAGGAGCCGGAGACCATTCCGGTAAGACCGGAGGCGAGGATTCCCGCCTTGGCCGGGCCGCCGCGCAGATGGCCGACCAGGGCGAAAGCGACCCGAATAAAGTAGTGTCCTCCGCCGGCACGCTCCAGCATCGCCCCAAACAGCACAAACAGAAAAACAAAGCTGGCGGAGACCCCAATTGCCACCCCGAACACCCCCTCACCGGTCAGCCACTGGTGGGAGGCGACCCGCTCCAGCGAAGCGCCGCGATGGGCCAGCACATCGGGCAGCCAGGGGCCGCCAAAGGTATAGCCTAAAAATGCGATGGCAATAAGGGTTAACGGCCAGCCGAGAGTGCGCCGGGTCGCCTCCAGCAGCAGCAGCAGCCCAAGGATGGCGACCACCACATCCAGCGTAGTTGGATTGCCCGCCCGCCGCGCCAGCTCCTGATAAAAAACCAGCAAATAGAGGGTACAGGCCACCGCCGCCACCGCCAGCAGCCCGTCGTAGAGCGGTAGCCGGGCAGTAAGTGCGCCGCGTCGTGCGGGAAAGGCGAGGTAGCCAAGAAACAGCGCAAAGGCCAGATGGATAGCCCGGCTCTCGCTAGCATTAAATAGCCCGAAACCGAGCCAGTAGGGGAGCGGGGAGGCGATCCAGAGCTGAAACAGCGACCACCCCAAAGCGGTGGCCAGCAGCAGTGTCGCCAGCCGCCCCTTGAGCTGCCGTCCGCCCTGCTCAATCGCCTCGACCTGCTGCGGATTGGGGATGCTCATGATTGTCCGCAAGAGTGCGCGAGCGTGCCGGCAATCTCCTCGCGCCAGTAGCGCGGGCCACTCGCATGAAGCGACTCGCCCAAGCTATCGACCGCCACCGTCACCGGCATCTCCTCCACCCGAAACTCGCGCATCGCCTCCATGCCAAGATCGGCAAAGGCGACCACTCGGGAGGCGCGAATCGCCTTCGCCACCAGATAGGCCGCCCCCCCGACTGCGGTTAGATAGACCGCTTTATGGTGCGTAATCGCGGCGATACTCTCCGCCCCCCGCTCGGCCTTACCGATCATCCCCCACAACCCCAGCTCACCCAGCACCATTTCGCTGTAGCGATCCATGCGGGTCGCGGTTGTGGGGCCAGCCGGGCCGACCACCTCGCTCCCCACCGGATCGACTGGGCCGACGTAGTAGAGCAAGCGTCCGCGCAGATCGACCCCCTCGGGCAGCCCCTCTCCCGCCGCCAGCCGCTCGGCCAGGCGGCGATGGGCGGCATCGCGACCGGTTAGCAGATGGCCCGACAGCAGCAGCCGCTCGCCCGCCCGCAGCGACTCCAGCTCCGCGCGGGTGACTCGATCCAGATCGATACGGCGCACCTCACCCTCCAACTCTTGGGTCACCACTGGCCACCCCTCGGCGGCGGGCGGCGTGAGCTGCAGCGGCCCACTGCCATCCAGGGTAAACTCCAGGTGGCGGGTAGCGGCGCAGTTGGGAATCAGCGCCACCGGCAGCGAAGCGGCGTGGGTCGGGTAGTCGCGAATCTTCACATCCAGCACCGTCGTTACCCCGCCGACCCCCTGCGCCCCGATCCCCAGGGCGTTAATCCGCTCCACCAGTTCCAGGCGCAGCGCCTCCAGCGGAGTCGCGGCACCGCGCTGGCGCAGCAGCGGCAGGTCAAGCGGCTCCAGCAGCGCCTCCTTGGCCAACTGCATCGCCCGCTCCGCCGAGCCGCCAATGCCTACCCCCAGCATTCCCGGCGGACACCACCCCGCCCCCAGCTCGGCCACCGTCTCCACCACCCAGTCGCTAATCGAAGCCCCCGGATCGAGTACCGCAAAGCGGGCCTTATTCTCCGAACCGCCCCCCTTGGCCGCCAGCTTGACCTCGACCCGATCCCCGGCGACCAGCTCACAATGGACGACCGCCGGGGTGTTATCTCCACTGTTGCGGCGGTGACCAGCGGGGTCGAGTACCATGGATGCACGCAGTGGATTAAGCGGATCGAGGTAGGCCTGGCGTACCCCGGCATCGACCATCTGTTGCAGCGATAGCGAACCCTCCCAGCGCACCCCCATGCCGACCCGCACAAAGACCACAACCATTCCCGTATCCTGGCAGATTGGCCGTTGCCCCTCGGCACACATGCGTGAGTTGATCAGAATCTGCGCTATCGCGTCGCGTGCCGCCGGGGAGCGCTCCACGCGCCACGCCTCCGCCAGGGCGGTGATATAGTCCTGCGGGTGGTAGCAGGCGATATACTGCAACGCATCGGCGATGCTCTCCACAAAATCTTGTTGTTTAATGATGCTCATGTTGCGACTCCAGAGGGGGTTCTATAACGCATCGGCGACACTCTCCTTAAAATCTTGTTACTTAATTGTATTTGTGTTGCGACTCCCAGAGGGGTTCTATTAGGGGAAGATTATAGCGAAATGGAGCGGCGAGGTAACCGGTTATTCCCAAATTCGATGGAAATGACGGAGGGCGTTCCCCGTTTTGGGGTAGAATGGGGTGTGGTAGAGGAGGGAGGGCAGAACGGAGCGGTGATGGCGGGTATAGGGCAGCACGAGGTACCCGTCGATCACTGTCGTTAAACCTACATTGAGGGAAATCAGCGCAGGCGTTCCAGGAATGGCCGAAGAGAGTAATAAACAGGGACCATCGGGTGGCTGGACACCGCCCAGCAACAGTAAGTTGGAGGCAGATATTGCCTACTTCGAGGCACGCCTGTCGATGCTCGATGAAAAGCCTACAACTAGCTATCAAAATGCCCAGGTGCGGGCCTACACCGCACTGGAGAGTCTGCTCAACGAGACTTTGGAGCGGATCCGCAGCCAGCAGCGCAAACGCCGCAAGATGATTCGCGCCAAGAGCGACTTTGCACTCGAAGCTCTGGAGCAGACCGATCTCCACCTCCTGCTGCAAGACTCCGAAGAGCGGCCCGCCGAGCCACTTCCCGCCGCCGATCAAGTGATCCCGCAGAGGCCGCCGGAGGAGGTGTACCCCGCTGTGGCCGTGGCGGCGGCGGAGACGGGGACGGCGGTCGAGGGGATACCCTCCCCAGCAACGGTAGAGGAGCAGGTGGTTGAGGGCGAGGTGGCCGCCGAAGAGATCGCCCAAGTGGCCGAGGCGGAGCCGATCGCCAGCACTCCTACCCCCTCCGAGATCCTGGAGCAGGAGGAGAGCGGCGACCTCTTCGACTCGGATAACTACTACCTTCGGCACGCCCTCTTTTCGGAAAATCTTTCGCTCCTGCAAAACCCGGAAGAGGTCGAAGATGAGTGGGGCGACATCGGCGAGGCGGAGATTGCCGCCAACCTCGGCGGACTCGATCTGGAGGTCGATCCCGATCTGCTGGAAGAGTCCCTGATCTACTCCCAGTCCGCGCCCCCAACGCCGGCAGAACAGCCGCCCGACCCCACCCCACTCCCTGCCGAGTTGCAGGAGCCACCGCACCAGACCTCGACGGGCGAAGAGGGCGAAGAGGGGGAGGAGTCGGACAGCTTCTTTGATTCTTGGTTGAAGGAGTGATCAGGCGAAGAGTTACAGTGGTGATGCCGTGTACCTGGTAATACGCTGTACGCTTCCCATCTTTACAGATCTACAGTAACGAGACACTTCCGGCATGGACTTAAATCAGCGACAGATCGCCCGCCTTATCCTCAGGAACCAGATTCTCAAGGCTTCCGGCAGTGAGTTCGAGCAACTTTTTACGGAGATCATGTCCGCCGCCCGCCGCGATTTTCGGCAGACCAAGCCCCAGGGTGCCTTCGGCGACCGCAAGAACGATGGATTTGAGCCGATGGCAGGTCGCTATTTCCAAGTGTATGCGCCGGAGGAGCTACGTAATCGAGAGCAGGATGCCATCTGCAAGCTGGAGACCGATTTTCAGGGGCTTTACGCCCACTGGTCGGGTATCTTTCCCAGCGGTATCCGTGAGTTCTACTTCGTCCTCAACGACCGCTGCCGGGGTTCGGTGTTTCCCAGCATCCATGAGGCGATGGAGCGAATCCGTCAACGCTACGCCTTGGATCGCTGCGAGCCGTTTCTTACCAAGCACCTTGAGAACGAGTTTTTCTCGCTGACTGAAGAGGGAATGTTGTCGATCATCGGTTTCATTCCAGATCCGGAGTCGATCACTCTGCTCAATTACGCAGACCTAAACACGGTAATTCGCCATGTGCTGGATCATCCCGTTGATCTAACCCAAACAGGACGTCTCAGAGTGCCGAACTTCGATGACAAGATACGCTTTAACGGCCTAGGGGTAACCGGTCATTGGCTCAATACCGCATCCTATCAGGCAGGATCGGTGGAGGGTTATTTTGCTGCCAATAGCGACTTCACCCGCCAAGCCATCCGAGATACCCTAAACGGGTATTATCTTGACGCAATGCGGGCCGAATCTCACCCTTGTGCGGTCTCCGATGGAGTTACGCTTTCCGATCAGCGTTTTATCGAAATCTTGCGCCGAATTACCCCAGAAACAGAGGATCCACGCAAGCGCAAAGCGCTGCAAGATGTTGCTTTGACGATTATGGCCTTTTTCTTTGAATCTTGCGACCTCTTCGAGAACCCCGAGGACTAATATGTTACTGCCTGATAAGCATATCCGCTTTTCTGAGTCCCTGCTGGGACTGGGTGCGCTAGTGCTTGAGTCGCTGGAGGCCCCCAAGAGCATTGACGCGCTCTGGAATGAATTGCATCCGCAGATGGAGAGCGGTGCCTTCCCTGCCAACCATAGCTTTGACAATCTTGTACTGAGCGTGGATATGCTGTTCGCGTTGGGCGTTATCACGCTTAATCGAAATGGGAGACTGCAACGATGCGTTTCATCGAACTGAGCGCTAACCGCTCCTCCTTTCGGACTATTCGGTTCAATCGCGAAGGGGTCAGCCTGATCGTCGGTGGCCGCTCGTGCAAGGGTGACGTGGATAACGATAAGACCTACAACGGCGTTGGTAAATCCCTCGCCATTGTCCTAATCCACTTCTGTCTGGGATCGAATAGGAACAACGCGTTCCAGGAGAGCATTCCGGATTGGGTGTTCACCCTTACTTTTGAGATCTCTGGTGTCCTCCACCGGGTACAGCGCAACACCAGCCGTCAGAACAGCGTCATTTTTGACGGCCAGGATCTGCAACTTCGCGAATACTGTGAGCGGCTGGCAGAACTCACCTTCGACCTTCCTCTCGGTATTGAAGGATTGAGTTTTCGCGGCCTGCTCTACAAGTTTCTGCGGCGCAATAAGGCCGACTACGTTCAGGCTGAATACACCAACAGCGACCAGTCGCCCTACAACAAACTGATCCGAAACATCTTTCTGCTCGGACTCGATGTTGAGCTGGTCGCCGAGAAGGCCCGGCTTTACCAACGCCTGGATAACATCCGAAAGTCAGAAAAGAGCCTCAAGAGCGACCCGCTACTGCGCGAGTTCTACACCGCCAACAAGGACGTAGATATCGAGCTCTCCTTTCTGGAGGAGCGCATCGCCGAGCTGGAGGAAAATCAGCGATCCTTCCAGGTCGCTGAGGACTACTACCAGATACAAAAGGAGGCCAACGATCTCGGTGTCGAGTTACAGGCTCTAGGCAACCGGGCCGTACTCCTGCGCAACGCGATCAACAACATCGAGGAGAGTCTTAAAATTCGTCCCGACATCGCCCCGGATCGTATCAAGGTGGCCTACCAGGAGGTCGGCGCGGCCTTTCGCCCCGAAACCCTGCGTCGTCTTGACGAGGTGCAGGACTTTCACCAGCAACTGATCACCAACCGCATCACTCGACTCACCCAGGAACGGAGGCGTTTAGAGCAGGAATTGGCGGTGCAGGAGCGCAGCATTCGCGAGTTAAGTGACGCGCTAAACGAAAAGAGCGCCTATCTCGGGCGTAGTCGGGCGCTAGATTACTTCATCGTTATCGGAGGTGAAATTGCTGCACTCAAAGCCAAGGCGCAGAAGCTGCGCGACTACCGCACCCTGGGTCGCCGCTGGAGCGATGAGTTGGCAACGATCAAGGGCGCGATGCAGCAAGAAGTGCTTCGAACCAACCAATATCTCGCACAAATCCACGTCCAGCTAGAGAGGATTAATTCCGTATTCAAAGGGTTAAGCCGCCGATTCTATCCCGACTCTCCCGCCGGACTGACTTTGCACAACAATCATCGCGAAAATCAGGTTCGCTTCGACTTTGAGGTTCGTATCGAGAACGATGCCTCCGACGGCATCAACGAAGTCCGTATCTTCTGTTACGACCTTACCCTGCTCATAGCGGGATGTAACCACCATATCGACTTCGTAGTCCACGATAGCCGCCTCTTTAGCGATATGGATCCACGGCAGCGAGCGGAGGCCTTTCGTATCGCCGAGGCAATAACCCAAAAGCGCAAAGGCCAGTACATCGCTACGCTCAATGAAGATCAGATCCAGGGAATGGAGGAGTACCTAACGGCAGAAGAGCGGCGGAGGTTGATCGATAAAAACGTTGTGCTGACGCTTGGAGATCGTTCCGAAGCGGAGAAGCTGTTGGGGGTGCAGGTGGATATGCACTATTGAGTGGCGATAGATAACCATTTTTGAAACATTTTTTATGAGGTGGGTGGTATATGCCGCTACCTCCCCAAAATCACAGCAAATCCAGTATTAGCGATGCGGTCGTAATAGCGGCCACGGTAGAGCAGGCGCGGGGAGTCGCTGGCGAAGCCGCTGCGGTCGTGCAAAATATTATTACAGACCAGCCCCATGCCGGGTTGCAGGTAGCCACGCAGGGCGGGCTGGTGGTTTTCGAGGAGTTGCCGCAGACGGGTTACCGCCGCTTGCAGCTCCGGGTGCCAGGCGATATTGCGCTGGCGCTCGGTGAAGCGCATGTGCAGTTCGCCCTCGCGAGTGATCGCAAAGACCGGGCCGCTCTGGGCAGGGCGGGAGGTACCCTGTTCATCCTGACGCGGAGGAATAGTCATTGCATCAAGGCGCATCAGGGCGCGGAGGTAGTCGGGATCTTCATCACGCAACTGGAGGTAGGCCAGTTCATGGTCGTAAAGTCCATTGTCGCCGCCCCCATCGGCACACTCGACACAGTGCAGGATTAACCCGTAAATGTTGCGCTCGGGGGGGTTGTAGTAGCCGTCGGTGTGCCAACGGATCGGATGGTTTGTGTAGGGGATGTAGTGTTGACGCACCCCTTCATGGCGGACGGTAAGGCGGGTGAGTCCGCTCGCCTGGTCGCCGAGCCAGTTACGATCCAGTTGTTGCAGGCCAAGGGCACGGCCTAGGTGGAGCGGAATCTGGGGATCGGGATCGTTGCCGGTAGTGCTGCGATAGAGGGCGAAGTTGTAACGCTGGCAACGCTCCAGCAGGGCACGGTACTCACTGGAAGTGAGGTGGCGCGGGTCGCGAATCTCGACGATGCGCCCCTCTAGGGGCGTATCGGCCCAGCGCAGTTTATACTCCCGCCAGCGCTGGTAGAGGTCGTGGTTGGTGAGGTCGAAGGGGCTGTGCTGCATGGATTGTAGAGGAGCGATAGAGGAGAGAGGCAGGGCGGGTCGCCCGGTAAGCTCCCGCCCTAGAGCGTCGGTAGAGCAGGTTGCGCTGCACCGACTGCGTTTCGCGATACTTCTGGCCTGCTTCCTGCCTTCTACCTGCTTATCGTAGAGGACAGAAAGCCGAGAAGTCGGGAAGAGCGCCGAAGCGTAGCACGCCAGTGCCGCTCGTCAACGGGATAGCGTACACGCTTCTCACTCTTCCGGCTCTATCCCTCAGTAGCCGCCCTTGCGCTTGGTCTCCGGCAGTCCGGCGATCTTGCCCGCCTGCTTGGCCGGTCCCATCGGGAAGTGTTCGTAGAGGGTCTTGGCATCGACCTTGGGCAGGTCGCTCCAGACCCCTTTGAAGTGCTTCACCATCGTCCGCTCATTGGGCTGGTTCTGGTTATTGTTAAAGTATTCGTCACGCAGATAGTGAATAATCTCCCACGCCTTTTCGGAGAGGGTGATCCCTTCGTTGGCGGCGATGGCGGTGGCGAGTTCTTCGCTCCACTCTTCGAGAGTGACGAGGTAGCCGTTCTCCGTGGTTTCGATGGTTTTACCGTTGATTTCGTAAGCCATGTTGTTCTCCTTGCTGCTGGTGGATGGGATTGGAACGTTAGGTAGTTTATACCGCTTTGTGGGCAATGAACAGGCCACAGCCGAGATGGCGAAAGGGGCCGAGTCCATGCTCCTGAAGTCGGACGGCATCGCTTAGGGTGAGGTCAGCGACCATCAGTGAGCGGGTGGCGAGTTCCTGTTCGCCATTGCGCAGGGTGTGGTCGCGTCCGCAGAGGACTTTTTTAAAACCGATATCAAGACTGCGCAGTTCGTTGACCGCCTGCTCCAGAAAGTGCGCTTCGTTGTCGGCATCGGGGTAGCCGAGGTGGCGGGCGTGCAGGGTGCGGCTCTTGTGCAGGGGGCGCACAGTGGCTTGGCCAAGGGTCAGAGAGAAGTCGCCGAGAGTGAGCGTGGTACCCCGCAGTTGCTGGGCTTCGTGCAGGCGCGAGCGGGGCAGGCGCAGTACCAGCGGGGTGCGACGCGAGGGGTAGAGTAGCGCATCGCGCTGCTCGGGTCGGCTCCAGCCGTTGCCGCTCTCGGCGGTGTGAATGGGGTGGATACCCGCGCCCGGCTCCTGCTCCAGCCACGGTAGGTGGGGACGCAGAGCGCTAAAGAGCAGCCAGCCGTGATCGACCGGCAGGGCGGGGCACTCGATGCGAAAGTGGAGATCAATGACCCGCTCGGGTACGCTAAACTGCTGCGGGTCATCCTCGTCCGGTTGTTGCCAATACATTGCTATGTTATGCCTCAGGGATACGGCTACGCAGTTGGTCGCGGTCAAACCACCAGCCATCGGTGACCAGCAGATCAAGCATCTTGGCGAGGTGGGGAAGTAGCTTGGCGGGGTCATTGAGCGCCAACTGTTCGACCCAAAAGTCGAAAATCTCCTTCTCTTCGACCTGGCTGTGGCGACGGGCGACCTCGCCGAGCAGTTGGGTGGTGAAGAAGTGGAGCGTCTCCCGCTGCTCGCCGCTGGCGCGCAGATCGACCAAGTAGTTGGCAACCGCAGCGGCAACCGCTCCGCCGTCGGAGTGGTCGGGGGTCTCTTCGACAATATGTTGCAGCATCGCCACGCTCAGTTCAGGGTCAATGGGGTAGGTTACCCCCAGCCACACCCCGTGGGCAAGCGCTTTGAGCGACTCGTGCTGCTCGCTGCGGTAGAGAATATCGCAGATCTCGACCGCTTGCAGCCAGTTTTCCGCCGCTACGGTGGGTTCCAAGAGCGGGCGAGTGCGTTGCCACGCCTCTGGGTTGCGCCCTAGATCCAACAGGGTGTAGCCGCACTGAAGCTGGAGCCGGTTGCGTTCGCTCAGCGGCGTGTCGGTGGGCAGGGCGGAGAGCGCATCCTCAAGCTCACCAAGCTGGGCGGCGAGTAACGTAGATACGGTACGCGGGTCGCTAGGGGGGGCGGATGGCTGGCCGATGAGGCGCTCCATGTCGAGGTATTTCACGGATAATAATCCTTTTTATTGCGCGGTGAAGCGACGCTTAGGTAAAGGCCGCTTCAAGGCGGTCTTCCCAGTTCTCCGGGGTGTCGGGGAAGGGGGGTTTGACATCAATGCGAAAGAACATCTCGCGCTGTTTGCTCTCTAGGACTAGCCGGTAGAGCTGCTCAAAACTCTCTAGGTCAGGGTTTTGAATCAGCAACTCACTCAAATACAGCATGGCGAATTCTCCCGATGGTAAAAGGGGGCTTTGGGGTGCTGCCCTCCGTATGGGGCAAATATCGGTCTCTCTAGGGCGAGTGACAACTCTTCAGTATTTATGGAATAAGTCCATTTAATGTTTCTGTAATAGTATTGTTTTATGTCTTTTGGGCAGAGTTGAAAGAGGTCCAAAAGAGTGTCGAATATCACGTTCTATGAAGGAGTTGGTGCCTCCATCGAGATTTTTACTTCTATTTACCTGTTAATTAAAATATCTCCTTAGGGATAGATTGGCCTGTTGGGCGATCACCCCATCAGGGGGATATTGTAACGCATTAGGAACTTCTAAACTTCGCCCTCCACATTCCAGTTCGCCACCGAGTGGCCACTGGACAATCCGGGTTCTGGATTTCGAGAGCAGTCTGGCGAGATCATGGATCAACAGGATCTGCAATCGGGGAGTCCCCCGACGAATCGGAGTCCCTAGATTTTCTACCGAAACCTACGGGAGACTGTACTGATGGCGAAACCGATGCATGCGACCCCGATGCTCGACCAACTGGAGAGCGGACCGTGGCCGAGCTTTGTAACCGGCCTCAAGCGGCTGGCCAACGACAACGACATGATGGTCGATCTTCTCGGCCAGCTTGAAACCTCCTACGAAACCCGCAAAGGGTACTGGAAGGGCGGCACCGTTGGTGTGATCGGCTACGGCGGCGGGATCATTCCACGCTTTACCGAACTGAAAGGCGCAGATGGCAAGCCGAAATTTCCTGCGGCTGCGGAGTTCCACACCCTGCGGGTGATGCCACCTCCGGGAATGCACTACGATACCAACACCATTCGCAAGTTCTGCGACATTTGGGAGAAGTACGGCTCTGGCCTGATCGCCTTCCATGGTCAGTCGGGTGACATTATGTTCCAGGGCTGCACCAGCGAAAATGTTCAGCCCGCTTTTGACGAAATCAACGAAATGGGCTTCGATCTCGGCGGTGCCGGCCCGGCGGTGCGTACCGGCATGAGCTGCGTCGGTGCTGCCCGTTGCGAGCAGTCCTGCATCGACGAAGGACGTACCATGCGTGCCCTGGTCAACAACGCCCTTGACGACATGCACCGTCCGGCGCTCCCCTACAAGTTCAAGTACAAGGTCTCCGGCTGCCCCAACGACTGCATGAACTCGGTGCAGCGGGCCGACCTCGCAGTGATCGGCACCTGGCGTGACGACATGAAGGTCGATCAGGAAGAGGTCAAGGCTTATGTCGCCAAGGCGGGCCGCAAGTACACCATCGACAACGTCATCACCCGCTGCCCGACCCAGGCGCTGAGCCTCAATGACGACGACACCTTGGCGGTGGACAACAAGTCGTGCGTGCGCTGTATGCACTGCATTAACGTCATGACCAAGGCCCTCTCGCCAGGTGACGACAAGGGCATCACCCTGCTCTGCGGCGGCAAGCGCACCCTCAAGATCGGTGACCTGATGGGTACCGTTATCGTCCCCTTCCACAAACTCGAAAGCGATGAAGACTTCGAGTGGCTGGAGGAGCTGGCCTCTGAGATTCTGGAGTTCTTCGCCGACAACGCCCTGGAGCATGAGCGCACTGGCGAGATGATTGAGCGCATCGGACTGACCAACTTCCTGGAAGGTGTTGGCCTGGAGATCGATCCGAACATGATCGAGCGTCCACGCATGAACCCCTACGTCCGCACTGATGATTGGGACGAAGAGGCGGCTAAGTGGAGTGAGCGGGCCTCCGCCTGAGTCTCTTCCCCGGCTGACTGCATGCGGTCTCGCTGAGGCCGCATGTAAACGATAGTAAACGGTTTATACGAATATTTGGAGGTTATAATGGCTGATGCACCTCGTATGCCCGATGAGTGTGGCGTACCCGATATCCAGGACTACCTGCATCCGGTACTGAAAAAGAACTACGGCAACTGGAAGTGGCACGACCGCCCGCGTCCCGGTGTGCTGCACCACGTCGCCCACTCCGGTGACGAGATCTGGACGGTGCGTGCCGGCACCCAGCGCCAGATGGATCTCTACACCATCCGCAAGCTGATGGATATCGCCGACCAGTTCGCCGAAGGGTATGTCCGCTTCACCATCCGCTCCAACATTGAGTTCATGCTCTCCGAGGAGTCCAAGGTACAGCCGCTGATCGACAAGCTGCAAGCCGAAGGCTTCCCCATCGGTGGCACCGGCAACTCGGTCTCCATGATCTCCCACACCCAAGGCTGGCTGCATTGCGACATCCCCGGTACCGATGCCTCCGGCGCGGTCAAGGCGCTGATGGATGAGCTGTACCACGAGTTCACCCACGAAGAGATGCCCAACCGGGTCCGCATGACCACCTCCTGCTGCCAGATCAACTGCGGCGGTCAGGGTGACATTGCGATCAACATCCAGCACACCAAGCCCCCCAAGATCGACCACACCCAAGTGGCCAACATCTGCGAGCGCCCCGCCGTGGTTGCCCGCTGCCCGGTCGCCGCAATCCGCCCGGCGCTGGTCAACGGCAAGCCCTCGCTAGAGGTCGATGAGCGCAAGTGCATCTGCTGCGGTGCCTGCTTCCCGCCCTGCCCGCCGATGCAGATTAACGACCCCGAACACTCCAAGCTGGCCATCTGGGTCGGTGGCAAGAACTCGAATGCACGTTCCAAGCCAACCTTCCACAAACTGGTCGCCGCCGGTCTCCCCAACAATCCACCGCGCTGGCCTGAGGTCGCCGAAGTGGTCAAAAACATCCTCAAAGTCTACAAAGAGGATGCACGCGATTGGGAGCGCCTTGGCGAGTGGGCCGAGCGGATCGGTTGGGCGCGTTTCTTCGAGAAGACCGGTCTGCCTTTCACCAAGTATCACATTGATAACTGGCGCGGCAGCCGTAACAACCTCAATGCCTCCGCTCACATTCGCTTCTAATTGAAGGAATAAGGAAAGGTTTAGCAATGAAGTTTGCCATTCAAATCAATGAAGGGCCGTATCAGCACCAAGCGGCTGACTCGGCCTATCTGTTCACTAAAGCGGCACTGGAGAAGGGACACGAAATCTTTCGCGTCTTCTTCTACCACGACGGGGTCGGTAACAGCACCCGCTTGACCACTCCGCCACAGGATGACCGCCACATCGTCAACCGCTGGGCGGCACTCGCCGAGCAGTACAACCTCGATCTAGTCGTTTGTGTCGCCGCCGCCCAGCGGCGCGGCATGGTCGATGACGGCGAGGCGGAGCGCAACAGGAAGGATGCCACCAACATCCACCCCAAGTTCCGCATCTCCGGACTCGGCCAGTTGATTGAGGCGGCGGTGCAGTCGGATCGTCTAATGGTCTTCGGTGATTGAGGGGGAGTAGAGGATGTCAGTAACCAAAAAGTTCATGTACCTCAACCGTCGGCCCCCCTACGGTACCATCTACGCCTGGGAGTCCCTGGAGGTGGTGCTGATCGGAGCCGCGTTTGAGCAGGATGTCTCGCTCGCTTTCCTGGATGATGGGGTCTACCAGATCATCAAGGGCCAGGATACCAGCGGGATTGACATGAAGAACTTCTCACCGACCTACTCGGCGCTCGGTGACTACGAGGTGACCAAGCTCTATGTCGAGCGGGAGTCACTGGAGGAGCGCGGTCTCACGGTCGATGACCTGATGCCCCTCACCTGGGAAGATGAGGCCGAAGATTGGGCCGAGAAGGACTCCATTCAGCTCATCAGCCGCGCCGAACTGGCCAAGCTGATGGATGAGCAAGATGTACTCTTCAGTTTCTGACGGGAGCAGACGATGAGCATACTGCATACGGTAAACAAATCGCCTTTTGAAAAAAGCTCCCTGCAGAGCTGTATCGCGCACGCTTCCGAAGGGAGTGCGCTGCTGCTCTATGAGGATGGTGTCTACGCCGCCACCAAAGGGACTTCGGTCAGCGACTTAGTTGCTGGAGTTGCAGGGGTGAAGCTTTATGTCCTGGGGCCGGATCTGAAGGCCCGAGGGATGCAAGAGGAGCGCTTGATTGACGGAGTAACCGTGGTTGATTACACCGGTTTCGTCGATCTCGCTGCCGAGTACGATAAGGTCGTGGCGTGGGTCTGATACGCCCTGCGCTGGCTATTCAGCATGTATCTAACAATGTTTTAGGAGAGAGACTATGCCTATCGAAGTAAACGGAAAGAGCTTTGAGACCGACGAAGAGGGCTACCTCGTCAATCTGGCCGAGTGGGAGCCGGGTATCGCCGAAGTGATGGCCAAACAGGACGAACTGGAACTGAACGACGAACACTGGGAGATTATCAACTTCCTGCGCGAGTACTACGACGAGTACCAGATCGCCCCCGCCGTGCGGGTGCTGACCAAAGCGGTTGGCAAGAAGCTGGGTAAGGATAAGGGTAACAGCAAGTACCTCTACTCCCTCTTCCCCTACGGCCCAGGCAAGCAGGCCTGCCGCTTTGCTGGTCTGCCAAAGCCGACCGGCTGTATCTAAAACCAGCGGCAGGGCAGTGGTGACCGCATGGTTATCACTGCCCCGTACGGTCTCCGGCACGGGATAACTGCTTATCCTTGTCGTTGTGATCGGGGGGCCTGCCGCCTCCCGGTTCTCTTCAAGAAACTGAGGGCCTCGGGACGATGTCGACTCTGTATGCGCTGCTCTTCATCGCAGCGACCATTACGCTGGTAGTAGGCGTGGGAATGAAGATTCGCCAGTATTACAAGACACCAGCCCCCCTAAAGATTGCAACTACCCCGGCACCGACGACCCCGTCCGGAGTGGTACTGCGCATATTTCGTGAAGTAGTGTTTTTCGAGAGCCTGTTCAAGGGGAGCAAGTGGACTTGGATCTTTAGCTGGATGTTCCACTTTGCCCTGCTCTTGGTGATCCTTCGCCACTTCCGCTATTTTATTGATCCAGTATGGCTGCCCATTCAACTCATTCAGCCATTTGGTATGTACGCCGGGTTTGCCATGGTCATCGGCCTGGGCGGACTACTGGCCCGTCGCATCTTGGTGGATCGGGTACGCTACATCTCCGCACCGTCGGACTACCTGATGCTTATCTTGCTGCTGCTGATTGCACTGAGCGGCCTGATGATGACCTTTGTGGTGCATACCGACATTGTTGCAGTGAAGGATTTCTTCAATAACCTCTTCACCTTTGGTTGGGGGCCGCTGCCGATGGACTTCCTACTGCTGCTCCATATCGGTCTGGTCATTGTGCTGATGATCATTTTCCCCTTCAGCAAACTGCTGCACGCACCTGGGATCTTCTTTAGCCCAAGCCGCAATCAGGTGGACAATCCGCGTGAACAGCGCCACCTCGCCCCCTGGGCCGAGGCGCTGGAGAAGCAAGACAAACCCGGTAACTGAACCCGATCACGGCAAGAGGGACTAACATGGCTAAGGCTGAATTTGGGGTGCCGGAACTGACCCAGTACGTCGAGGTTCCGGCGATCAAAGAGGGCGCAATGGCGCACCTCAAACCGTTTGTGGTCAATAACCCGGATCACAACACCGATCTTGGTTTTCCAGGCGAGCTGATCGACGACTGGCAGACCAAAGCAGTAGAGAAGCTTGGGGATCTCTGTTCGCGCTACCGTTCGCTACGGGTCTACCTCGACTCCTGCGTCAAATGCGGCTCCTGCACCGACAAGTGCCACTACTTCCTAGGCACCGCCGACCCCAAAAACATGCCGGTCGGGCGGCAAGATCTACTGCGCAAGGTCTACCGCCGCTACTTTACCTTGGCCGGTAAATATTTTCCCAAACTGGTGGGTGCCGAGGATCTCACCCGCGAGACCCTGGATGAGTGGTACAGCTACTACCACCAGTGCTCCCAGTGTCGCCGCTGCTCCGTCTTCTGCCCCTACGGCATCGATACCGCCGAGATCTCCATGGCGGCGCGTGAGATTCTCGACAGCATCGGCTACGGCCAGAAGTACTGCAACGAAATCATCGCCAAAGTCCATAAGGTCGGCAACAACCTCGGCCTGCCCGGCCCGGCGATTGCCAACACCCTTGAAGGGCTGGAAGAGGATGTGTGGGACGATGCCGAGGTACACGTCCGCTTTCCGCTCGATGTGGAAGGGGCCGAGGTGCTGTTGGTCACCCCCTCCGCCGACTTTTTTGCTGAACCGCACGTTGATGGACTAATCGGTTACGGCAAGGTGTTCCACGAGGCCGGAGTCTCCTGGACGCTGAGTACCACCGCCTCCGAAGCGGGCAACTTCGGCATGTTCATCGGCTCCTACGAAAATATGCGGCGGGTCGCCCTGCGGGTGCGCAAGGCCGCGCTGGAGCTTAAAGTCAAGCGCATCGTTTTTGGCGAGTGTGGCCACGCCTGGCGCGTCGCCTACGCCTTTCTCAACACCCTCGCCGGACCGTTCGACTTCCTCGACCCCAACTACCCGGTACCGCAGCACATCTGCGAATTCACCTGGGACGAAATGCAGAAAGGAACCCTGGAGTTCGACAAGTCGGAAAATGACGACAAGGTACTCACCTTCCACGACTCCTGTAACGTCGCCCGCGCCACCCGCATGGGCGATCTACCGGGCGGCCAGTTCGAGATTCCGCGTAACGTCATTAAGGCGGTCTGCAACCACTACGTCGATATGCACCACGAAACCATCGGCGAGCGCACCTTCTGCTGCGGCGGCGGCGGCGGACTGCTTACTGATGACCTAATGGAACTGCGGGTAAAAGGTGCGCTACCCCGCATGACCGCCTTAAAGAACGCCATGGATGAGTACGGGGTCACCCACATGGCTGCGATCTGTGCCATCTGCAAGAGTCAATTTACCAAGACCTTGCCCTACTATGGAATGGATATGGACCAGATCGTCAGTGTTCACCAACTGGTGAGCAACGCCATCGTCCTTAATCGCAAAACTCCGCCCCCCGAGTGGGCTGAGGAGGAGGATGAGGAGGACGAATAGGGCGGAACGTCACGGGTGATCAGCGCAGCGGCTACCCCTTTGGAGTCGCCATCGTGATCATCCGCGACCGCAAGCGCTTGGGTCGGGAATCCTCCCGGCATGAACTGAATCTATTTGGCGGCGATCTTATCGTGCGCCGAACGTTAACGACTACCTACGGTTGAGGAGACAAGAGCATGGCGACTCCCAGTGAACACGTGAATCAAAACCTGAACTTCCGCCGTTACGAAGATGGCACCAGCGAGTGGGATGGTTGGGATGAACAGATTTTCGTCCAGGACACCTCCCACAAATGTCCCACCTACATTCACAAAACCCCTCCGTGCCAAGGGAGCTGTCCCTCCGGCCACGACATCCGTGGTTGGCTGGCGATTGTGCGCGGCCAAGAGAAACCGGCGGGTGAGATGAGCTGGCAGGAGTACGCTTTCCGCCGTGCCACCGACTCCAACCCCTTCCCCTCAATGATGGGCCGAGTCTGTCCCGCCCCCTGTCAGGACGGCTGCAACCGCAACGAAGTGGAAGACTTCGTCGGCATCAATTCAGTCGAGCAGTACCTTGGCGACTACGCCATTGAGCATGGTCTCAAGTACGAGTCGGGTCCCGACAGCGGCAAAAAGGTCGCGATTGTCGGAGCGGGACCGGGGGGCATGGCCGCCGCCTACCAACTGCGCCGCATGGGCCACGCCGTCACCCTGTTTGAGGCCAACGAAGGACTCGGCGGAATGATGCGTTACGGTATCCCCGGCTACCGTATTCCGCGTGACAAGCTGGAGGCGGAGTGTCAGCGCATTATCGACATGGGCGTGGAGACCCGCCTCAAGACCCGGGTCGGCAAAGATGTTCCGATGGAGCAGGTAGAGAAAGAGTTTGACGCGGTGATCTGGGCGGTCGGCTGCCAGAACGCCCGTGGCCTGCCGGTTCCCGGCTGGGAAGGTACCCCCAACTGCGTCGGTGGTGTCGCCTTCCTCAAGGCCTTTAACGAAGAGCGTATGAAGGTCACTGCCAAGCGGGTGGTCTGTATCGGTGGTGGTGACACCTCGATTGACGTGGTTTCGGTCGCCCGCCGCCTCGGCCACATCGAACATGTCAACCCCAGCGAACGGCCAGAGAGCGCGATTGTCGATGGCTATGTCGCCCACGACTCCGCCGTTACCGCCGCCGCCCAAGGGGCCGACGTAACATTGACCTCGCTCTTCGTGCGCGATAAGATGTTTGCCTCTGAGCATGAGATTAGCGATGCCCTGCAAGAGGGGGTTACCATTCTCGATGGAGTGATGCCGCTGGAGGTGATTCTCGGAGCCGATGGCCGCGCCACCGGCCTGAAGGTCTGCAACTGCACCATGGAAGGGATGAAGCCGATTCAGATCGCCGGCACCGAGCGGGTGATTGAGGCCGATCTGATCGTCGCCGCAATTGGTCAATCGGGAGATCTCGACGGCCTCGACGCGCTGAACAACGGTCGCGGCATGATCGACTCCGACAAGTACTACCAAGTACCTGGCAAGCCGGGCCACTTCGTCATCGGCGACATCATCCGCCCCCACCTCCTCACCACCGCCATCGGCCAGGCCTCGATCTGTGCCGAGAGCGTCGATCAATACCTCCAGGGGCAGGAGCTGGGCAAGCGTCCCAAGGTCGATGTCCACCACTTCAGCCTGCTCGACAAGCTGCGTGAGGCAGGGCTGCAACCGGAAGACTTCGATGCCGCCCAGGGCGACCTGCGCGGCACCGCCAGTGCCAAATATGCAGTGCATAACTTTGAAGACCGCTCCAAGTCAGAGGTCATCTCCCACAAAGACCTCTTTCTTGGTCACTTCAAATATACCCCGCGCAACATTCGCAGCGAAGAGGTACCGACCGCTGAAGAGGTACTTGGCCACTTTCACGAGCGGCTGCAACCGCTTGGCGAGGAGCAGACCATCGCCGAGGCGAAGCGCTGCATGTCGTGCGGAATGTGCTTTGAGTGCGACAACTGCGTGATCTTCTGTCCCCAGGATGCGGTATTCCGGGTCAAAAAGGGGCAGAACACCACCGGGCGCTACGTCGACACCGACTACAGCCGCTGTATCGGCTGCCACATCTGCCACGATGTCTGCCCCACCGGCTACATTCAGATGGGCCTGGGCGAGTAAAAGGGGCATGGCGATGTGTGTAGCAACCGGTCTCCGGCGCATCGCGGGCCTGCTGGTCGTAGGGATGGCTCTCGCCGCCCTCACCAGCGGCACGGCGTTTGCCGTCGGCTCCCTCTCCCCCGGCTCCAAGGCGTTAGCGCCGGGTAGCTCCTGTGTCGGCGATCCCAACGACATGCGTCGCAACCACATGCGCTACCTTAACCATGACCGGGATCGTGCGGTGCAACGCGGCAATCGGAGCATCAATCACAGCCTGGTTGGCTGTATTGATTGCCACGCCGGACGCGAAGCCAGCGGCACCCCTATCCCGGTCAGTGACAAAGGGCAGTTCTGCGCCAGTTGTCACACCTATACCGGGATTCGCATCAACTGCTTCCAGTGCCATAGCCAGGTACCGGAGGAGAGATAAACAATGAGTGATGACCTGAACAAATCCAGTGCTCATGGCGTAGATTCGGTTTGCGTCGAGCCAGCGCTGGAGCAGCAGCAACGGCGAGCCTTTCTGCGCAACACCGTCATCGCAGCGGGCGCGGCAGTGGTCGCACCTGGACTACTGATAACGGTGGCCAAGGCGACCGGCAGCGGAGACGTAACCTCTAATCAACGCTGGGGAATGCTCATCGACACCGACAAGTGCGCCAGTGGTTGCACCGCCTGCGTTGAGGCCTGCGAAACGGAAAACGGTATCGACCTGGTGGTACAACCCAAGCGTAACCCAGACCATCTGTGGGAGCAGCAGCGCCCGCAGTGGATTCGCAAAGTCAAACTGCAAGACCAGCAGACCGGGGTAGTCACCAACCTGCCGATTATGTGCCAACACTGCGAAAAGCCCCCCTGTTGCGATGTCTGCCCCACCGGCGCCTCCTTCAAACGGGCCGACGGCATCGTCATGGTGGATCGTCACATCTGCATCGGCTGCCGCTACTGCATGATGGCCTGTCCCTACAAGGCCCGCTCCTTTATCCACCAGCACGTCGCAGAGCAGCGCTCCCACGCCCCTCGTGGCATCGGCTGTGTGGAGTCTTGCAACCTCTGCGCACATCGCATCGACCGGGATCAAGGCGGCGAAGTTACCACCGCCTGCCAGGATGCCTGCGCCGCTGCCGGACACCACGCCATTCTGTTTGGCGACCTGAAGGATCCCGAAAGTGCCCTCGCCAAGGCGCTGGCAGAACAGACCAGCCGTCAGATTCGGGCCGACCTGGAACTCAACACCGGCGTTCGTTACACCAACATCTGATCGTAAAGAGGCATGAATTCGATGTATAGATTGCATTATCGCGAGTTGTGGTGCGACCCCCGGCGCTACTGGTTCGGTCTCGGCGCAATGGCCGGTGTCGTGCTGATCGGCCTGCTCTCCGCCTTCTACATGGAGCATAACGGTCACTGGGTCACCGGCATGACCAACCATGTGGTGTGGGGTATCCCCCATGTCTTCGCTATTTTCTTAATTGTCGCCGCCTCCGGTGCCCTCAATGTCGCCTCCATCGGCTCGGTTTTCGGCGGGCCGATGTACAAACCGCTGGGGCGCTTCTCGGCGCTGCTGGCGATTGGCCTGCTGGCGGGTGGACTGATGGTGCTGCTGCTCGATCTCGGTCGCCCGGATCGCCTGATCGTGGCAATGACCACCTACAACTTCAAGTCGATCTTTGCCTGGAACATTATCCTCTACACCGGCTTCTTCGCCATTGTCGGAGCCTACCTGTGGAGCATGATGGATCGCAGCGTAAACCACTACTACAAACCGCTCGGTTTTGCTGCCTTCTTCTGGCGACTCATCCTCACCACCGGTACCGGCTCCATCTTCGGTTTCCTAGTTGCGCGTGAGGCGTATGATGCGGCAATTCTCGCCCCGATGTTTATCGTCATGTCCTTCGCCTATGGCCTGGCCTTCTTCATCGTCGCCCTCATGGCCGCCTACTGGTGGGCCGAGCGCAGCATCGGCGACCTGCGCATCGCCAAGCTCAAGAACCTGCTCGGGGTCTTTATCGGCGGTGTCTTCTACTTCGTCGCCGTCTACCACCTGACCAACCTCTACGCCGCCCGCCACGCCGACCTGTCGAGCTTCTTCCTGGTCAGTGGCGGTATCTATCCGCTGCTTTTTTGGTTTGGCTACCTGATCCTCGGCACCATCGTGCCGCTCTTTTTGATCTACTCCCCCGCCTTCGAGAAGTCACGCACTGCGGTACTCGTCGCCGCTGTAGGTACCCTGATCGGCGGTTTTGCCCTGATCTATATCCTTCTTATCGGCGGGCAGGCCTACCCGATGAACCTCTTCCCGGGCAAAGATGTCCTCGAAAGCAGCATGATGGATGGTCAAATTGCCCGCTACGTCCCAACCTTCGCCGAGTTTGCCCTCGGAGTTGCCGGAGTGACGGTCTCTATGATGATGGTCGCCATCGCTTCGCGGATGCTCAAGGTACTCCCCGACACCCTTGAGGATGAGGCTCCGGCCAAGAGTTGACCCGATGTGGGACGGCCTGCGGGTCGTCTTTTCTGCTGTAGCAGCAGTAGGACGGCCTTCAGGCCGTCTTCTGCTTTATATCCTACATTCCGCACCCCCCGTGCAACACGCTGATCCAAAAGAGGTATCTCCTTGTAGTATGACTCTAGAAAAACATAATCATTTATTCGGATCAGTGGGTTATAAGGGCAAGGTGCGGAAAGTCGGTGATATCATGAAAAAGGGAGCAACAACGTGAGCATCAAATCCGACCGCTGGATTCGGCAGATGGCCAAACAGCACCGCATGATCGAACCCTTTGAACCGCAGCAGGTGCGCGACTACCAGGGGCAACGGGTGATCTCCTACGGCACCTCCAGCTACGGCTACGACGTGCGCTGCGCCGACGAATTCAAAATCTTCACCAACATCAACCACGCAATTGTCGATCCAAAGAACTTCGACCAAAACAGCTTTGTGGATCTCCAATCGGATCTCTGCATCATCCCACCCAACTCCTTTGCCCTGGCCCGCACCATTGAGTATTTTCGGATTCCCCGCTCTGTACTCACCATCTGTCTCGGCAAATCGACCTATGCAAGATGCGGGATTATCGTCAACGTCACCCCCCTCGAACCCGAATGGGAGGGCCACGTCACCCTGGAGTTCTCCAACACCACTCCGCTACCCGCCCGCATCTACGCCAACGAAGGGGTCGCCCAGATCCTCTTTCTGGAGTCCGACGAAGTTTGCGAATCCTCCTACCGCGACCGAGGCGGCAAATACCAAGGGCAGACCGGAGTTACTTTACCCCGGCCATAAGGCCTATGGAGTAGAGGAGAGAGAGGAGAGAGAGGAGAGAGGGGAGAGAGGGGAGAGGAGAGAGAGAGAGGAGAGAGAGGGAGGAGAGAGGGAGGGTATGCCGCGTACCGTCTGCGCTACTGCCGATCTTTACTGCTTCTCTTTTACGCCTATAGCACCACCAACCAGGAGCAAAATAACGTGGATGGAAGTTACATCGAGCTGCCCGGCTGTGAAATCGCCGGCATTGAGCAGAGCGGCGAGACCCTCACCCTGCGCTTCGCCCGCGCCTACCTGATACAGACCCAGAGCGGAGCCAAGCAGCAGAGCCGCTGGCACCAGAGCGGCAGCCTGATCTTCAGCGACCCCGAAGTGGAAGAGCTGCCACCCCCCGGCCCGCTGGTCTGTAGTGGCGGTGACGTTGGGGAAAATATCTACACCTACCGCGACATGATCCCAATTCCGCTGGAGAGCAGAGGACGCGCCCACTGCAACCTGCGCTTCGAAGGGAGTGAGCAGCGCCTGCGCCTACAAGCGAGCGGCGTGACCCTGGTGATGGAGGATCGTCCCTACTATATTGAACATATTGACGGATAGACGAATAGACGGGTAGGTTGAGGTCTTGAAAAAACGCTTGCAAAAAAGAATCTCTCGTATATCCTCCCAAGCAACGGAAATACCCACGTTCCGCACCTCCCGCGCTACACACGTTGCTCAATTAGTGGCTGGCATGTCATTACAAGAGCAATTAGACTTTTGGCGTAAACGTACAGAAGCCATGCTAGAACGCCAAAGGAAATCAGCCCGCAGGTTGGGGTGACGCAGGAACCCCAACAGAAGCGGCTAAAAAACTGTAGCCATTCTCAAAGAGTCGCCACAAACTCCCCATTCGGCCAACTGGGCGCGGAGAGCGGCTCACCGAGGTTGGCATCGATCAGGCGCTGGCGAGCTTCCAGCAGACGGGTGACCAGGCCCGGCTCAATCGCGGCATAGGCAGCGGAATCCTCGACCCGGCGGACGACAATACCCAGTAGCTCAGTAATCGCATTACCCACCGAGTTTTGCGAAATAGTGACGATCAAACGGCCCAGATCATCACGATAGAGAATCTGCTTATAGGCCGGTCGCCAGCGGATTTCATTAGCAAACTGCGGATCTTGAATCACCTTTTCGCGCAGATCGCGAGCAACTCGTAGGAACGTTTGGTTGGAGAGCAGCACGTTATTGACCTGGTTCGGGAAGTTCGCCTCACGCGGCACCACCGGCTCACCATTCGCCACCAGCAGAAAAAAGGTGCGATAGAAATCGAGAAAGCCGCGCAGGATCTGCTCATACTCATACCAAAAGTATTGATCCCGCAACCGCTCGGGGCCGTCACTAATCACCCAACTAGGTAGCCCCTGGGGGTAGCCAGTCAGCCCGAGGCGGCACTCATCGCTAGAGATGGGGGCAAGAATCTGCAGGTCGAGCACCTCCAAAAACTGGTGATAAACCTCGCTCAGGTGGCGCAGAAAGAGGCTATGGTGGCCGCTATCGGTTAGATTAGGATCGTTCGGATCGGCCTCTTCAGCAGTCCGCAACTGCTCCATCGGAAACGCCATAAAATGGTTATGAATCATGCGAATACTCGGCACCCCCGGCTTATTGAGCGGCCACGTAGAGTCGAGACTTGCTTCACCGCAAAGGATAAGATGCTCTTCGGGAGAGGGGTACTTCTCCAGCATATAGGAGAAGAGAATCTGGGTCATGCGGTTCCAACTCCGCTTCTGTCCCCGGCTCATCTGATCGCGGCGCACCGGTCGTCCGAGCGGGTCGAGAATGCGCCGCGAAGTGTCGAGCATCAGCGAGGTATCGAATTCGCTACTGTGGCCGATCAGCTTGCGGTACATTAACAGATCATCGGTAGTCCGCAGGAGGCCATTCTCTTCGGCCAGATTTTTTAGATTGGCCGGACTGTTGAAGAACTCAACCGGGGCCATTCCCTGGGGGATGGTTAGCGACATCGTAGGGCGCGGGGTGACGATTTGACGCGGTGCTGGACTCATCGAAAAAACTCTCCATAGCAGTAAAGGGTTCGGCTCGGGTAGCCACAGGGGCGCGGTTTTGCTGTTGAGAGCCGAGTGGATCGTTAAAAACGGCCTTGGTCATCCTTCCGGTCAATACCCTGGTCCGAGAGTGCCAAGCAGGGCATTTCGCCCCAAGGACTCCGCTACTTACGGCGGAACTTTCGCTGTGAGCGGTCAAGGTGGACGGAACT
>SLIM01000172.1 GCA_007135625.1 Gammaproteobacteria bacterium | reverse complement strand
GGTGGGGTGGGGGGGAGGAGTCCAAGGTAGCCAGCGAGTTCGAGAAACATGGGGGCGATGTAGGGTTCGCTCGGAATCTGGCGGCTAGGCAGCGGGCCGTGACCAGGGTAGTAGAAGAGGATATCGAGATCAGCGGCGCGATCTTTGATCTTTTTCAGCGGGTCGTTGCGGTTGCGCCCGAGTTGCTGTTCGAGGGTAACCAGTTGCTGTTTGAGGGTGGCCTGCGGTTGCTGGGTGGGGAGTAGGCAGACGGCGTTGAGGAAGGGGCTGGCGGAGTCCATCTGGTGAGGGGTCGTATGCAGGATGGAGCTAAGCCAGAGCCTGCCGAAGCTACGGGTAAGGTAGGTGATAATGATCGGCAGGTGCTGCTCGGGGGCGATGTTGCTGCCGATGGCGACGAAGTAGCCGTGGATCGTGGGTTGCATCTCTTCTCCGTGTTCTATTTCAGCGTCGTTTGCGGCGAAACTGTTCGCGGTAGGCGAGCCAGAGGGAGGAGAAGAGGAGGGCGAGGGAGAGCAGAATGATCAGCACGCCCCAAAACCAGTACGGCAGCAAGAGCTGTTGCTGGATCTGCATGGTATCGGAGAGTAGGATCTTGCCGTCGATCTCCGCTTGGCTCATGAACAGATAGTCGATCTGTTTGTAGGTGCTAACGCAGGCTTGAATGCCGAGAAATTGGCTGCTGAAGGCGCGGACTGCGGGGCTGCCGACGAAGGCGGTGAGGCCGATGGCGGCGGCGAGCAGCAGCACGGCGATGATGCCGAAGGGGGTGCGAATCCAGAGCAGCGCGGAGAGCAGAAGGGCGCTGGCGAGGAGTATCAGGGCGAAGGTGGCGCTGCCGGCACGACGTCCGGCGAGGATGAAGAGCGTCCCGGCGATGGGGGGGCCGAGCGGACCGGCGGCGGCGATGAAGGCGAGGGCGAGGCGCTCGTAGGTGCCGGGGTAGTAGCTGTAGAGGGCGATTCCCGAGCCGTCGGGATAGAGGCGCAGTTCGCGAAAGTGACCGCCACTGAGCAGCGCGGCGATGCCGTGGGCGGCCTCGTGAAACCAGGTGGAGAGGATCGCGAAGGGGTAGAGCAGTAGGCTAGCGCTGGGGATCTGCCAGAGGATCACGGTGACAATGGCGATGGTGATCAGCCAGTGGAGGCTGGAGGCGGGGAGTTGAGTCGTCGGGGTGCGGCGCGGCATGGTGGCAACTCTGGCGGACTCAACCGACGCAACCGGCAGCGGCGATGCTGGCGCTGGAGAGACGAGGCTCGGGAGGGGCAGTCATGTTGGCTCCGGGATTTTTAGGCTTGCAGCGAGGTGGGGTAGCCGGCCTTGCTGATCGCCTGAATGATCCGCTCCGGGGCGATCTCGCCCTCGACCACCGCGCTGCGCCCCTCTAGGTCGACCTGTACGGTGGTGACACCGGGAAGCGAGGCGATGCTCTTTTCAACGTTGACAACGCAGCCGTTGCATTTCATGTTTTCAATGTGGAAATGATGTTTCATGGGGTACTCCTGAGTGTTTTAGGGGGGTGTGCGGGATCTGGCCGCCACCTGGGAGTAAGGATAACGAATAGCGGGCGTTCAGGCAAAAGATTGCGGTCGCTGTGAGGTGCGGGGTGCGAGATCGGGGGGGCAGTGTGGAGGGGGACGAATTTTCTTGTTTTTTTGTGGGATGATTTTTTGCGAGAAGGGGGGAGCTTTTTGTGTACGTTACAGGTACAATGGCCAAGAGTCACAGAGCGACAAAATGGAAGTTTGGTAAGATGGAACGTCAGTGGCAAGCCCTCCTGATTGGGTTCGTAGGTCTGTTAGCAGGATGCGCGACAGCCCCACCCCAGAATCCAAATAATCTCTGCGAGATATTCGCGGAGAATCCGCAGTGGTATGCCGCTGCACAGGCCGCCGAGTCCCGTTGGCGTACCCCTGTCGCTGTGCAAATGGCAATTATGCGCCACGAATCGAGTTATCGCCATAATGCGCGTCCTCCAAGACGTTATTACCTGGGATTTATCCCTGGGTCTCGTCCATCTTCGGCTTATGGTTATTCGCAGGCGATTGATGGGACTTGGGCATGGTACCAAGAGAGTACGGGTCGGCGCGGTGCCAGTCGGAGAAACTTTTCGGATGCCGTTGATTTTATCGCTTGGTATGTGGATCGTTCCCACGCAATGCTGGGGATCTCGCACCAAGATGCCTACCGCCAATACCTCGCTTACCATGAGGGGCATGGGGGGTATCGCCGTGCTACTTACCAGCAGAAGGCGTGGTTGATGAGTTATGCCCGCGAAGTCGCCGCGACCAGTGGACGTTATGCAGGGCAGTTGCGGCAGTGTGAGGAGCTGTTGCGGGGAGGCGGGCGGCGTTGGTTATGGTAGTACGGGTTTGATGCCTCTGTTGTTAAGTTTTTTGTATGGTTACGCAGCGGCTGGTATGAAGTGTTGCATAAGGAAGTTCTTGTACTGTGCGGGAAGTAGAGGAACTTTTTTGCGCCTGTAGCCGCTTTGCCTGTTGCAGATGGTTGCGTCAGTTGTTAAGGTTGGGTGGGGGCGTGCTAGGAGTATTACGCAGCCGAGAATGGGAAAATAAGAAACACTTGAAATAGTGTGCTTAGTGGTGCCGGTTGCACCGTGGGTCTGCTGTTTCTTATGCGAAAGGAGGGGTAGCCATGTTGAGCGATGCGAAAGCAGGGTGTGGCCGTTACCGATGGGCGCTGTTGTTGGTCTGGGTTGTCGGGGCGGGCGGTGTACAGGCCGATGCCTATCTGGAGATGCTGGAGATGGAGGCCGCCAAAATCGGCGAGTCAACGGTGAGTCAAGAGGTCGTCGGCCCAGAGAAAGAGCAGGTAGGGGAGGGGTTTAGCCCCGCCTTAACCCGCGAGGAGTTTGTGGCGGAGATGCGGAGCCGGCATCCAGGCGGGAATGTGATGTTTGTGCGTCTATCGCCGCAAGAGCGTGATAGAATCTACAGCGAGTACTACCTCAAAGGCGCTTCGTATGAGGAGGTTGTTGATGTCATGGATCGGTGGTTGCGAAGCCGGTGAGGATGGCAACTGCGTTGGGGAGGTTGGGCATCATCAATTACGGTGGAGGAGAGATGAAAAAAGCAATTCTTTTTTTAGTGGTCGCGTTTCTCAGCGGTTTTGGGGCGTTATCGCTAGCCGATGAAGTGGCGCTGGAGGAGAGCAATGCTTTCATCCCGCTGGATGAGGGAAAGCCCTTTATCCATGTTATGCACGATGGCCGCTCGGTGCGCGTGCAGCGGGTGCAGGATCCGGAGTATGAGCTGCGCGGCTACTTTGCGCGTACCGGACGCAAGTGTCCTCCCTTCTGCCTGCGCCCGATGGTGGCGGCACCTGGAGTAGAGACGGTGGGGGAGATTGAAGTGTTCGCCTTTATGGAGAATGAGCTGCGTGATGGCCAAGGGCTGCTGATTGATGCGCGTACCCCGGCCTGGTTTCAGAAGGGAACCATCCCCGGCTCAATCAATGTACCCTTCAACCAGATGACTAAACCGATTAGTGATCCGGAGATGGCGGCGGTACTCAGAACCTTTGGGGCCAAGCCACGAGAGCAAGTGGGGACATTTACCCGTATGATGGAGCAGTGGGGGATCTACGATGCCCAGTACAAGACTCGCGATTGGGACTTTACCGACGCAAAGACCTTGTTGTTATGGTGCAACGGCCCCTTTTGCGGTCAGTCCCCCCGTGCGATACAGGGGCTGATTGATGTCGGCTACCCCACGGATAAGCTATTGTATTATCGGGGTGGCTTGCAGGTGTGGCAGTTGTTCGGACTGACCACGATCCTGCCCGACAGGTAGTCGGCGAGTAGTGGAGAAAAGGCCGCCCAAGGATGGATCGCTTGCAGTCCTTCTCTGCCGCTGCTGTTAATGGGTTTGGTCTTGGGCCATGGGGCCGGTTGCGTTCTTTGGGTCGATGGTTGTGCGTTATGTTTTATGGAACTAACTTTTGGCAGTCACCTGACTTGTTACTTGAGGTATACTGGTCAACTGTCGTACAAAAGGACGATTTTTTGGATATGCTGACCTGGGAGAGGATGGACGGGCAAAATGAGTAATGATCCCAATGTAGATATCTCGGGGGTCAAAGTCATGGTTATCGATGACAGTAAGACCATCCGCCGAACGGCAGAGAATCTGTTGTCGAAAGCCGGCTGCGAGGTCATTACCGCCACGGATGGTTTCGAGGCATTGGCGATGATTGCGGATACCAGGCCGGATATCATCTTTGTCGATATCATGATGCCGAGGCTGGATGGTTATCAGACCTGCGCCCTGATTAAGAATAACGACGAGTTCAAGGGAACTCCCGTAATTATGCTTTCCAGTAAGGATGGCTTGTTTGACCGTGCGCGAGGACGGATTGTGGGTTCGGAGCAGTACCTGACCAAACCCTTCACTAGAGACGAGCTTCTAACTGCCATCAGGACTCACGTGGTACGAACGGGATGACGTGTGGAGCCGAGGCGGTTCGGTGTGCCCCGATAGCGCGGGGTGCAATGATTAGTAGAGTAATGCAATAGCGAGCGAGATCAGTAAGATGGGACAAACGGTTTTAATCGTCGATGATTCACCTACAGAGATTCACGTTTTGAAGGGAATCTTGACTAAACAAGGGTATAATGTCTTGGTCGCGGAGAATGGCGAGGCAGGGGTTGAGGCGGCCAAGAGTTCCAAGCCGGATCTGATCCTGATGGATGTGGTGATGCCTGGCTTGAATGGCTTTCAAGCGACCCGCCAGTTGAGCCGAGATCCCGATACCAGTGATATTCCCGTTATCTTGGTGACCACGAAGGATCAGGAGACTGATCGCGCTTGGGGGCTACGCCAAGGGGCCAGGGAGTATGTGGTAAAGCCGGTGAGTGCCGATGAACTGGTGAGCAAGATTAAGTCGTTGCTGGGATCCTGAGCCAGGTAGCAGTAGCGAGGTAGGTATCCAGCGTGGCGGAATTGAACCCGAAACAGGTGATCCGGCAGCTCGTGGAGATTGAGCAGCGGTGCCAGAAGATGGCGGCAGGGCTTCCGCAAAAGGAGGAGGTTCGCCGCTTTTGGGAGGGGATGCTGTTTGAAGTGGCGGGAATCCATGTGGTCACTGCACTGAAGGAGGTGAAGGAGATTCTCAACATACCGCCAGCGGTGACCATCATTCCAGGCACCCAGCGGTGGATGCTAGGGGTCGCCAATATTCGCGGTAACCTGATGCCGATTGTTGATCTACAATCGTTTCTCGGGGGGAAGATGATTAAGTCCCATGCCAGAACGCGGGTTTTGGTTGTCAACCAGAGTGATATTTTTGTCGGGTTGATGGTGACCGACGTACTGGGTATCCGTTATTTTCCTGAGGAGTTCAGAACCTCATCCGGGACTATGGCAGGACAGATGCGCCACTTTATTGACGGGGCTTTCGTGCAAGAAGGGAAGAGCTGGCCGATCTTTAGCATGGCAAAGCTAACCAGCTACGAGGGCTTTCAGACGGCTGCCGCCTAGTGAGGAGGGGGCGATGAGATCGCTTAGAAAAACTTTACTGTAATTGTCATATTAAGGTGGCTCACCGTGTGGGGAGCCGTGTTTCGCAAAGGGCTGGGAAGGATAGGATGATTTCGCATGCTGGCGGGAGTTAAAAAGAGATGAGAACAAGCACTGGGAAGGGTGGCGGAAAGAAGTTGGTGATTTTTCTCACCTTGGGACTAATGGTCTCAATTGTTCTTTCTGTTGTGGTCTTTATCCATGTATCGCAGATGGTCCGTTACGAGGATGAGTATCGGCTGCGCGTTGCCGAGCAGCGGGTGACTGCGGAACGGATTGCCAAAAGTTCACTGGCAGCGGCGGGGGGTACGGAAACGGCGTTTCGCGAACTGCGTCAAGCACGCGACGACTTTGAGCGGTTGATGAATGAGCTAAAGCAGGGGGTTCCAGAGGAGGGGATTCCACCATCGCCGCATGGTCCCGACCAAGAGACCCGCAACCAGTTGCGCAAGCTGGAGGATAACTGGCTAGAGCTGCGCCAGAGTGCCGACGATATTCTGGGGAGTCAATCGTCTATTGTCTCGGTACGGGAATATATTGATGGATTAACTCAAGGCATTCCCACCCTGCTTGCGCTCTCCCAGCAGATGATCAACGATCTGGTGGCCAAGGGGGGAGCAACGCCACAGCAGCTTACCCTCTCTGCCGAACTGCCGATGTTGACCCAGCGGATCGACAAAAATGTGGGGCGGGTATTGGTTGGTGGGCGCACTACCGCCGCCGCAATTGACCGCTTCAGCCGCGATGCCGACCGCTTCGGACGAATCTTGGTGGGGATGTTGGAGGGGAGCGAAATCCTCGGACTGAGGGCAGTGACCCATGCCGAAGTGGTGGAGGGACTGCAAGAGATGGTCCAAGTGTTTGCGCAGGTCAACAGCTTCTCCGAGCAGATCATTGAGACCACCCCCGAACTGCTCCCCGCTCTGGAGGCGGCGAGCAAGGTGAGCGAGGTCTCCGACCGGGTGACCGCAGAAGCCAATATCCTGATTGAGCGCTATCGCGAGCAGCCGGGTCGCTGGCAAATCCTGGGAATCAAGGCCGGTCCGCTACTCATCGCCCTGTTTGGTATCATTGCCGCAATCCTCTTTGTCTTCCTCTCCCTCGTCTCCCTGCGTTCAGCGCGATCTGGCGAAGAGGAGTCGAAGGAGCAGAACGAACGTAACCAACGGGCGATTTTACGCCTACTCGATGAGATGGGCGACCTCGCCGACGGTGACCTGACGGTGACCGCCACCGTGACCGAGGATGTGACCGGGGCGATTGCCGACTCGATCAACTACGCGATTGAGGCGTTGCGCTCCTTGGTTACCACCATCAACGAAACCGCCGACATGGTCTCCTCCTCGACCCAGGAGTCGCGTACCACCGCAATGCACCTCGCCGAAGCCTCGGAGCATCAGGCCCACCAGATCACCTCAGCCACCGAGGCGATCAAGAAGATGACCCGGGAAATCGACAACATGGCGCAAGATGCGGTGGACTCCGCCGATATTGCCCAGCGCTCGCTCGAAATTGCCGCACGCGGTGCAGTGGCGGTGCGCAGAACCATCGGCGGTATGGATAACATCCGTGAGCAGATTCAAGAGACCTCCAAGCGTATCAAACGCCTGGGTGAATCCTCACAGGAGATTGGTGACATCGTGGAGATCATTGATGACATCGCCGACCAGACCAACATTCTCGCCCTGAACGCCGCGATGCAGGCGGCGATGGCGGGGGACGCAGGGCGCGGCTTCGCGGTGGTTGCCGACGAAGTGCAGCGTCTCGCGGAGCGCTCCTCCAACGCCACCAAACAGATTGATGCCCTGGTCAAGACGATTCAGGCCGACACCAATGAGGCGGTGAGTTCGATGGAGACCACCACCTCTGAGGTGGTAGCCGGTGCCAAGCTGGCCGAGGATGCTGGCGAGGCGCTCGCCGAGATTGAGGCGGTAACCACCCGCATCGCCGAGGTAACGCTCAAGATCTCCGGATCGGCCAAGGTGCAGTCGGCGGAGGCGACCCGTATTGACGAGACCGTGAGTGTGATTCAAGAGATTACGGCACAAACCCTGGAAGGTACCAACCAAACCGCAACCGCCATCGGACGCCTAGCCGACCTGGCCGAGGATCTACAGAAGTCGGTTGCCGGTTTCCGCTTACCGGGGTAAGCAGGGCGCGTTAGAGAGAGTGCAAAGGAAGGAGCAAACGATTTGGTAGCCAGGAGGAGCATCTGAATGACCGATTCCCATGACTATAGCGCATTAAAGTGGCTTGATCGGGAGCTGGGTGAGACCATCGGTCAGGCACGCAAGGCACTACAGGAGTTCGTCGAGGGGGCCGGTAAGGCATCGTCCATGGAAGCCTGCGCCCACGCGATTCACCAGGTGCAGGGAATCCTGCAGATGGTGCAGGTCCACGGCGCGATGCTGCTAGCCGCCGAGATCGAGCAGTCAGCACGTACCCTAGCCAGCCGCAAAGTCCAGGGCGACCCTGAAGAGGCCGCCGAAACCATCATGATGGGGCTGATTCGGCTTCCCGACTATCTGGAACAGGTGCAGAGCGACAAGCGAGATAACCCGCTGCTGCTTCTGGAAATGGTCAACGAACTGCGGGCGCTACGGGGTGATAAGCCGATCACCGCCGCCCAGATTTTCGGCCCCCGCTTCAACGGAAGGCTGCGCATGGCAGGGCCGGAGAGCAAAGAGAGTCCCAAACTCTCGGGGCTAGCCAAGGCGGTACGACCCCGGATGCAGAAGGGGATGCTGGGGTGGATGCGCGGTACCGAAGTCGAGAGCGGTATCGGCCACCTCTCCAAGGTGATGGAGGTGTTGGAACGCAGCAGCGGCACCGATCAGGTGACCCGCTTTTTTCACGTAGTGCGCACCGCCCTGGTTCTTCCCCTCGCCGACCCGGAACAGACCGGGGATGCCGTCAAGCGGCTCTTTGCCAAGGTCGATCAGACCATGCGACGGCTGGTGCAAGATGGGGAGGGGTCGGTCGCCCGCGACCTGCCGTTGGATCTGCTGCACCAACTCCTCTACCAAATCGCGGTTGCCGCCATTGAAGACCCTCTAGTCAATGAGGTTCGCGAAGAGTTCGGACTTCAGGAGATTCCGCTTTGTGGTGCCGCCGCCTCGGTCCACGGCGGGGTACGCTCGGCCAATAAATCGCTACTCACCTCGTTTCGCGAGGCCTTGGGTGACGATCTTATCGCAATTAAAGATAAACTCGATCTATTTATTCGCACCGGCAGCTCCGACCCGCAGCAACTAGCGCTGCTGGAAAACCCGATGCGCACCGTTGCCGGCACCCTCGGCATGGTCGGACAGGAGAACCTCAAGGGGCGGCTGCTCAAGCATGCCGACCTGCTCAAGCGCACCGCCGCCGCTGGTGAGATGCCCGGTGAGTCCGATCTCATGGGCATGGCGGGTGATATCCTCTTTGTCGAAACCTCGCTGGAAAATCTTACCAGTACCGTTGATGACCGCAGCAGCGCCGGTGAGCAGAAAGAGGGGGCGCTAGAGTTGCCGTCGGGTGAGTACGAAAAGCTGGTTAACACCGTGATCCAGCAGGCCACCATCGACATGCACAAGTGCAAGGATGCGATCCTCGGCTACCTCAAACAGCCCGAAGAGATCGAATCACTCACTTCAGTTCCGCCACGCTTCAGCACCATCTCGGGAGCCTTTGATATTCTCAAGCTCAGCGAGGCCTCCGCGCTGGTACGCAAGCTGGCCAAGTTCGTCTCCGACCAGATCATTCGCCGCCGGGTCGAGCTGGACAAGGATCGCATGAACCTGTTTGCCGATGTCGTCACCAGCGTCGAATACTTCATGGAGACCATGGCCGAAGGACGCGGCATTCAACGCGAGATTCTCTCCTTCGCCGACCAGTCGCTCAACACCCTGGTCGAAATCATTGGTGACGAAGACCGCTCCGCCCAGTTTGCCCAGGCCCAAGAGGAGAGCGGTAGCGAAGGGACGCTGGAAATGGGCGATCTGAGCAGCCTGCACGCAGTCCCATTTACCAGCGAGGAGGGCGAAAGTGCCGCACCAGCCCGTCTCGAAGAGGAGCACAAGGTACTTGATGAGGTCGATCCCGAAATCCTGGAGATCTTTATCGAAGAGGCCCGCGAAGAGCTGGCCGCCATTCGCGACTTCTTCCCCCGCTGGAAGAACAACCGCGACGACCGCGATGCCCTGACCACGGTACGCCGCTCCTTCCACACCCTGAAGGGGAGTGGTCGTCTGGTCGGTGCCAGCAACATCGGCGAGCTGGCTTGGTCGATTGAGAACCTGCTCAATCGGGTGATTGACCAGACCGTTCCGGTCACCAACGAGGTATTGCAAGCGATTGAACAGGTCGTGGGTGCCCTCCCGGCGCTGGTTGAGTGCCTAGAGAAGGGGCGCGAGCCGAAATTCAGCATTGATGCGATGATGGCGACCGCCTTCCGACTGGCTGAGCCGGAGGAGAAGCCCCGCGAAGAGCGCGAAAGCAGCGCGACTACCGCCGCCGCAACCTCCGCAGCAGAGGCGATGAAGCCGGAGGAGGAGAGCGAGCCGGAGGCGGAGCGGACTCAGCCCACCATCACCCTCACTGCCGACAGCAGCGCCACGCCACCACCGGCGGCGATGGTGCTGGAGGATGTAGACCCCGAAATCCTGGAAATCTTTATTGAGGAGTCGAAGGAGGAGCTGGAGAGCATCAGCAAATACTATCCGGTATGGCGAGAAAACCAGAGCGACAGCGAGGCGTTGAACACCTTTCGCCGCTCCTTCCACACCCTCAAAGGGAGTGGTCGCATGGTCGGTGCCATGACCATTGGCGAGCTGGCCTGGTCGATTGAGAACCTGCTCAACCGAGTGATTGATGGAACCGTACCGGTTAGTCCGCCAGTGTTGGAGGTGATTGATGAAACCATCCACCATCTACCCCACCTGATCGACTGCCAAGAGTACGGCAAGATTCCTCAGATTCAGATTCAGCCGATGGTAGATCGCGCCACCCTGCTGGCCAAGCCGGAAGGCAGTGAGCAGATTAAGGGAGAACGACTCTCGCTGCGTGAGCAGGTGACCCTGGGTATGGCAGGCGGTGCCGCCGCCGGACTGGTAACCGCCGCCTCTGGAGATGAAACCCCTGCGGCAGAGCCAGAACCAGAGCCGGAGCCGGAGCCGGAGCCGGAGCCAGAGCTTGAGCCCGATGAGTCTGATGAGCCTGATGAGTCTGAGCTAGAGCCGGAGTCTGAGCTAGAATTAGAGTCTGAGCTAGAGCCGGAGTTTGAGCTAGAATCAGAGTCTGAGCTAGAACTAGAGTCTGAGCTAGAGCCGGAACCAGAACCGGAGCCTGGCCCCGAAGCAGCCCTGGAAGAAGGACTTGAACCTCACTCCGAGACGATTTGGGATCTCGACCAGTTAGGTGCCGAAGAGCTAGAGGATGCATTTGATGACCTCTCCCTAGAACAAGATGAGGAGTCTAGCGAAGGGTTAAGTGCCAAGGATCTCGGACTACCGGATGGTGGCGAGGCAGAGGATGGATCTTTCCTCCTTAATGAACTTGGTGCCGAGGAGAGCAGCCTAGAGGATGAGGAGCCGGAGGAGGTCACTCTGGAGGGACTCTCCTGGGGCGAAGAGGAGGAGTCCCCCTTCGGTGATGAACTGGCCGAAGGAGAGTGGAACCTAGAGGAGAGTGATGATACAGCCTCGGCCCCCCGCCTTGACGAGAGCGATGAGCTGGAGAGCGGGCAGCAGTCCGATAGCGACGAGGAGGGGTTTGCCATCACCGGCCTAGCGACTGCGTCTGAACTGGTTGAGCTAAAGCACGAAGCGGAGCTTGGGCTGGATGTTGATGAGGATGACGATTTTGCCACAGCATTTGGTAGTGATAGCAAGCTGAACGACGACGGCGAAGAGGAGGATCCCTTCTCAATAAGTGGATTTGGCAGCGAAGAGGCCGAGGGACTCGACCTGCTTGGTATCGAAAGCGAGCTGGGCGATGACGGCGACGGCGACGGCGAAGAAGAAGAGGGAGAAGATGCTTTCTCACTAAGTGGAATCAGCAGCGAAGAGGCCGAGGGACTCGACCTGCTTGGCATCGAAAGCGAGCTGGGCGACGGCGACGGCGAAGAAGAAGAGGGAGAAG
>SLIM01000271.1 GCA_007135625.1 Gammaproteobacteria bacterium | reverse complement strand
GCCTCGCACCTCGCACCTCGCACCTCGCGCCTCGCACCTCGCACCTCGAACCTCGCACCTCGCACCTCGCACCTCACGCCTCGCACCTCGAACCTCGCACCTCGAATCTCGAACCTCTATTCCCCCCCATTCCGCAATGCGGCGATCCGTTCTTCTAGCGGTGGATGGGTCATGAACAGCTTTTTGAGGCCGATGCCGCCGCCGCCGGAGATGCCGAAGGCAGCGATGCGGTCGGGGAGTTGGGCCGGTTCGTGGGCGCGTTGCAACGCCTCCAGTGCGGCGATCATGTTGGCACGTCCTGAGAGGCGAGCGCCGCCCTCATCGGCGCGGAACTCCCGCTGCCGCGAGAACCACATCACAATCACCGAAGCGAGGACACCGAGGATAATCTCCGCCACGATGTAGCTGACAAAAAAGCCGATTCCATTCCCCTCCTCATTCTTCAGAATCACCCGATCGACGATATAGCCAATCACCCGCGACAGGAAGATCACAAAGGTATTCACCACCCCCTGAATCAGGGTCATGGTCACCATATCCCCATTCGCGACATGGGCGACCTCATGGCCGATCACCGCCTCCGCCTCATTGCGGGTCATGCTCTGCAACAGCCCGGTAGAGACCGCAACCAGCGAGTTATTGCGCGATGGCCCGGTGGCAAAAGCGTTAATATCGGGAGAGTCATAGATCGCCACCTCGGGATTGGCAATCCCCGCCTCAGCAGCGAAGCGGTAGACGGTATCGACCAGCCAGCGCTCTTGGGCGTTGCGCGGCTCCTCAATAACCTCCGCCCCAACCGCTTTTTTCGCCATCCACTTGGAGATCATCAGCGAGATCAGCGACCCGCCCATTCCCAGCACCGCCGCAAAAATCAGCAGCGCACCCAGGTTGAGGCCACCCTCTTGCAGATAGGGTTCGACACCAAGCAGACGCATGGTAATGGAGAGAACCAGCACAATCGCAATATTTGTGCCTAAAAACAACAGAATACGCTTCATACACAACTCCATGGTGTGGTAATCAATTAGGTCGACACAGCTATGACCACCAAGCAGAACGCTTTACTCCCAACCGTCGATCACACACTCTAACACACGACTACCGCTCCCCGCTCTACTGTGGTAACCTACCACACCCAAGACCCGTTGTAACCGTTCATCTCCCCAACCGACTATGACCCCACCCGCCACCAGCGGCGACAGCCGCCTTGAACAGTCGCGCATCCTCCACATCCTGATTGCCGGACGGCTGCTCGGCCCGCTCGGGGTCATGAGCATCGGCCTACTGCTGCAACTGCTGCTGGGGCTACTGCTCTACAGCGGGGTCGGCGACGCAACCACCTGGGGAGCGCTACTGCTTTTCACCGTGCTGCTGTTGCTACTTGCGGCGATCACCGGTGCCGAACGGCTGCGCAGTCAACTGCTCAAGCCGTTAGTCCGCCTGGAGCAGTCGGTCTACGATGTCTGCCAAGGGGAGCATTTTACTCCGCCGCTCGACAACGTCGGGGTGCTAGGGGCGGTGATGCAGGATATCGACAGCCTCAACGACGAGCTGGAAGAGGTCTATGAAGATATGGATAACCGGGTCGCCCGCCAGACCCGCCGCCTCGCCCAGCAGACCACTTTTCTCAAGATCCTCTACGATGTCGCCGCCGAAATCAACCACTCCAGCGGCCTCGATCAACTGCTCATTCGCTTCTTGCGCCTGCTCAAAGGGATGCTCAATGGACACGCGGCGACGGTCTCGCTCGTCACCCCGGAGGGGCGAATGCGGCTGGTCGGCAGCATTGACGCAGAGGATCGCATTCTCTCGGGACGCGACCAGTTGCCGCTACGCCTCTGCGAGTGCGGCAAGACCTTGACCCACGGCGACACCCTCTGCCCCCGCGCCCCGCGTCCTTGCGCCGCTGGCAACGGCGAGACGATGTACGGCTCGGAGCAGGTGGAGGTGGTGAGCGTTCCGCTCTGCTACCACGACGACTGCCTGGGGTTCTACCAGGTCTTTGTCGAGCGCAGCGGGATCTCCTCCAGCGAGGAGCTGATGGATCTGCTCGCCACCATCGGCCACCACCTCGGCATGGCGGTGGCCAAGCACCGTTCTGATGAAGATGCCCGCCGCCTCTCCATCGTCGAGGAGCGGACCAACATGGCCCATGAACTCCACGACTCCCTCGCCCAGACCCTCGCCAGCTTGCGTTTTCAGGTGCGGATGCTGGAGGACTCGCTGGCCAAGGATGCGATCTCCCCCGGCTCGCGCAACGATCTGCTGCGCATTCGCAACGGTTTGGATGAGGCGCACACCGAGCTGCGTGAGCTGCTTAACAGCTTCCTCTCCCCGGTTGAGCAGCGCGGCTTGATCACTGCGTTAGAGAAACTGACCCAGCGCTTTCGCCAAGAGACGGGGATTCCTATTTTTTTACAGTGCAACTGCCGTAACTGTGATCTTAGTCCCAGCGAGGATTTGCAGATCCTGCGGGTGGTGCAGGAGTGTCTGGCTAATATCCGTAAACATGCCAAGGCACAGAATGTGCGGGTGCTTTTCAGCCACTATGCGAATCACTACCGCTTGCTGGTGGAGGATGATGGTGTCGGCTTTGATGATGCTATGCCGAAGGGGCGACCGGGTGAGCATATCGGGCTTTCGATTATGGAGGAGCGGGCTAAGAAGCTGGGCGGTGAGCTGCGGATTGAGAGTGAGCCGGGGGAGGGGACGCGGATTGAGTTGACTTATCGTGTGTTGTAGGGGGAGGTTTGGGAGGGGTGCGTGGCGCTGGATGGGCTATATTCTATTTTTTCTTATAATGTATAAAATTTTGGTGTTGACTGTGTGGGTGCGTGAGGGTATAAAGGAGTCTGGGGGGCGGAATGGGGGAGGGGTTGGCGACGAACGGTTGTTTTTTTGGTTTGAGTGGTATGTTTTTGGGGGGGGAGTGGGGTGTAAACTGGAGCCTAGTTCTAGCATCTTTTAGTTTCCTGGAAGAAGGATTTAGGCTTGAAT
>SLIM01000273.1 GCA_007135625.1 Gammaproteobacteria bacterium | reverse complement strand
GTGCTATCACTTTAGCGGTGGACGAGAAGCGGTGCGGCAACAAGCCGTCGTGGCGTTATTGCGAGGGTTAAGGGTTAGGGGTTAAGGGTTAAGGGTTAAGGGTTAAGGGTTAAGGGTTAAGGGTTAAGGGTTAAGGGTTAAGGGTTAAGGGTTAAGGGTTAAGGGTTAAGGGTTATATGAGCGGCGAGATTCTAGGTGCTAGGTGAGGAGACTTGGCTATGGGTTTTTGCTGGTCGCGCTGCTCTTTCCGCTTCCGCTGTTGGGGCTGTGGCAGCCGCTTGATCCGAATAAACTGCCGCGCCAAGTGGAGGCACCGCAGATCCTGCCCGAGGCTTTTCGTCTCTACGCCCTGAATCGCGGTGCGCTGGAGTCGCTGCTGGCGCAGGCACCGCTGGAGTCGGGGGCGGGGATCACTACTCGCACTCCGGCACTGGAGCTGGAGCTTCCCACGCCCGATGGGGCGCTACTGCGCTGGCGGGTGGTGGAGTCGCCGATTATGCAGCCGCAACTCGCTGCCCGCTACCCCAATATCCGTACTTATCTCGGGAGATCTGAAGAGCATCCCGCGTTGTATTTGCGCTTTAGCGTTACTCCCCTTGGGTTTCATGGCCAAGTGCTCGGCCCGCAGGGGCGCTGGTATCTCGATCCCTATGCGCTGGAGCAGCAGCTCTACCTCGCCTACCACCGTAGCGACTACCCGCCACCCGCTGAAGCAATGCGCTGTCTAGTCGATGATCGCCGGGTTGGGGGGGAGCCACTCCCCTCGCGCTCACTGCGTGCCGCCCGCTCGCGCTCGCCGCAGCCGCTGCGCAGTTACCGCCTGGCGTTGGCTACGACTGGTGAGTATGGGCAGTACCATGGGGGGAGCGTTGAGTCGGTACTCGCCGCCGTGGTCACTACGCTCAATCGGGTAAATGGGATCTACGAGCAGGAGCTGGGGGTGCGTCTGCTGCTGGTCGAGGAGAGTGATGCGCTGCTCTTTACTGATCCCGAGAGCGATCCCTTTAGTGGGAATGACGATGCGCAGGTGCTGCTGAACGAGTCGCAACAGGTGATCGATCAGATCATTGGGGATGCCCACTACGACATTGGTCACACCTTTAGCACTGGGGCCGGGGGGTTGGCTTGGTTGGGGGTGGTCTGCCGCAGCGGGGAGAAGGCACGCGGAGTCACCGGGCGGCGTGATCCGCTGGGTGATCCCTTTGCTGTCGATTATGTCGCCCACGAGCTTGGACACCAGTTTAACGCGACTCACACCTTTAACGGTGCGCTGGGAAGCTGCACGAAGCGAAACCACTGGGCGGGTAGTGCCTACGAGCCGGGCAGTGGTTCGACGATTATGGCGTATGCCGGAATCTGTAAGGAAGATAATCTGCAGGCCAACAGCGACCCCTTTTTTCACAGTGCCAGCCTGTCGCAGATTCGCCGTTACGTTACCCTATCGCATGGCTCCTCCTGTGCCACCCTGCTGGCAAGCGAGAACTATTCCCCCGAGGCAGATGCTGGTGGTGACTATACGATCCCGCACCACACCCCCTTTGTACTGACCGGCTGGGGCTTCGATCCCGATCCCGAGGTGCAGCTCAGTTACGCTTGGGAGCAGCTCGACCTCGGCCCGCAGGCCCGTCTCGATGCGGAGGATGATGGCCTGATCCCGCTCTTTCGCAGCTACCCCCCGACCCTCTCGCCCCGGCGCTGGCTGCCCGCACTGGAGAAGGTGATCAATAACCAGTTAGACGACAGCGAAAAGCTGCCGCAGCAGGGGCGCACCCTGACCTTTCAACTCACCGTGCGTGACGGCAGGGGCGAAACCGCAAAAGACCTTAAGACGGTGGTGGTCGATCCCGATAGCGGCCCCTTTCGGCTGCTCGCACCGAGTGGGGGGGAGACGCTCTATAGCGGGGAGCCGTTGCCGCTTACCTGGGCGGTGGCCCATAGCGACCAGCCTCCAGTCAACGCCCAGTTGGTCGATATTCTGCTCTCCAGCGATGGCGGGGTCAGTTGGGATCTGGAGAACCCCCTCGCGGTGGCACTCCCCAATAGCGGCGAGGCGGTGATTACCCTGCCCGACATGGAAAGCGATCAAGTCCGGTTGATGGTGAAGGGACACCATCATCTATTTTACGATGTAACCCGCCAGAATCTAACGCTACGCCACAAACCGCCGCCCCCTGCGTGGCTCTCCGCTCCGGAGTTGTGCGGCGGCGAGATCGTGATCCTGCGCAGCGCCCACTACGGCCAGCAGGATCCGGGCTATGGACGCTGTAGCGCCACCAGTGTGTTGCAAGCGGGTGGCGAGGTGACGGTCGGTAGCGGGGCCGAGATCTACTATCTCAGCCCCATGCTGCAACTGCAACCCGGTTTTCGTGTTGAGGCGGGAGGGTATTTTTTTGGTGGACGCGCCGCGCAGTGAGCTGTTCTGGCTCAGGCTTCACCGTAATGGGCGACCTTTTTGCGAATGCGTTGGGCGATGTAGTCGGCGAACTCCTCCACATTTTCGTAGCCATAGGCAATCGCTAGATCGCTCAATCCCTCGACCAACTGCCGGGTGCGGGCGATCTCGTCTAGCGTGCGACCACAGGTGAGGCAGCGCTGGCCATCGTCGCGGCAGGCATGTTTCCCCTGACAGGGGGCAAAGTGTCCCATCTCTACGCTCCTACTGCCTCGGCGGCGACCTCCTCGACAGCGGCGAGGAGGTCGGCAACGTCGGCTTCAATGATTTCAATTTGCATGCGCGCCAAAAAGCGCCGCTCCTTGGCGGTCGGCTCGGCAATTAGCGCCCACCCCGCAGGCTCTCCGGCGGCGTGGATGATCTCCGACATCACCATGCGCTCGGTGTCGCGGTTGAAACGTATCCCCAAAAAGAGGTACTGCCTCCCCTGGCGCGACTTCTTCAGAAAGGGGGGGATCGCAAACCCTCCCATTAGCTCTGTAATATAGTCAACAAAATCGGCATCCGAAGCGATAAAGATGGGGTCGGGAAGCGGGGTTCCCAGTGGCT
>SLIM01000025.1 GCA_007135625.1 Gammaproteobacteria bacterium | reverse complement strand
CTTTCCGGGAGGTGACTGCCCGTCAATGTGCAAATAACTGTCGGCGATTCTTTACGATATTGGGTACTATAAACTTATCTATTCCCAATCTTTTATACACATTACCACCTATGCCAGGAATCACTTCGCCAAGTTCATTGGTTTCATTGTCGATAGCAAAAGACAAGAGTTCGAAACGTTTAAAATACTCGAGAAACGCTTTTTGTAAATCCGCCTTGGCATCTTCTAATAATACCGGTGCAGCAATTATAATTTGATCTCTGGGATCTAGGCATGAGAGCAAGTTCGTCATATTGGTGCGTACAGTACAGCCACTCGCAATAATAGATTTTACAACAACAAAAAGATGGCGCTTCTCTTCTGTTTGGGGTTCTCGATACCTCCTTACAATAGGAGATGCACTATCATCCGTCCATCGGTCACCAGTGGAAAGGCGGGTATTCCAAAAACATACGAGTCGAATGCTTGAGAAAAAGTTCAACTCCTCTGCGGTATCAATGATCCCTTTTGCAAGAAAATCGGCATCTTCCACCGTGCATGCAATGATTAATTCGTCACTAACGTGAGCTTTTTTTGCAAGAATAGGCGCAAATGCAGCACCTAGCTTGTACATGGCACTGCGGTATGCCTCCGCACTAGTCGAAGCTGTAGATAGGGTATCTAGCAGCAACTTAACATCATCTGTTGCGTGTTTCGTCAGTGTCCTGCTCACAATAGCAACCCTTCTAATTCACTAAACTGAGAGGGGGAAGATCTGATCAAGATCTGCTGGAAGCTTGCAAAACGTGGATCGGAACAGTCGTAGGCAAGTGTTCCACTCTCAAGACCGTCGCACCAGCTCCAAGAAAAAAAGCCATTATCGGTAGAATAGCTGAAGTTTTCGATATTTTCAAGAACTTTTTTTGCTTTATCATTTAATGGGATAGGATTAACTACCCATCTAATATAAGAGGGCTGTATGCGTTTTGCAGCTCCCAGAAGTTCTGATACTTTGATAGAGGCAGATCCTGATGGTGCAGCGTTACACCACGCTGCATTTAATACAATAGCAACGGCATCCAATTTATCATCCTCATGGGGAAATGCGCATAAACCCTTAATGCACTCATTGAACTCAGGCATTTTTAAGCGAAGTTCGTGTATGCCATTAACTTCTGGAAAATAGAAAACGGAAGAGAACTCTGCTATTGATCTCGGCATCAGTCGATGCAGTTTTTTGGTAGATTTCATATCAGAAATAACGAGTTGACAGCTAATTCGCTTGATTCCCAGTATTGAGGAAAGCATGTATTGATATTCGAAATCCAAATAGAGGGGATGAGGCTTTTTATTCCAGCTAACTGAAACGGAGTTTTTTAGCTGAAAATAGTGTGCATCAATATCGCTATTAAAGATCACTAAATCGTCAGCAAAGCCAAGGTGCTGAGGAGAGAATTTACAATCAATAGAGTGCGTTAGTAAAATTATAGCGTGTTCGGCGAGCTTGAATGTGGCAAACTTGTTTTCATAGTCAAGACCTTTTGACCCACTTACACCTCCACGATTTTTGTTTTGTAAATATTCGGCTACATTCAGGCCAAATTCACTTTTCACTATAGATAAAATATCCATTCTTGCGTCACACCTGTTGGGCAGTTGTAGTAAAGCCACCGGGGATGCTCCAGCATCCCCGATACCACCAATACTTAACAAAGAGTGCAGGTATAGCGTGTCACAACCTCCTTGTGAAGCGCTGTTGCGCAGCTCCAAGCTCCTTGCCTCCCCATCACACCCAAAGTATAATCCAAAAAAGGTGTTGGGATTCCTCTTCTCCTACCCCCCAACACCACCCGCCGCACCCAGGCCACTACCTTTCAAAAAGGACAGCAAACCATGGATGTCTTCCAGTTTCGGAAGAAGTTAATCACCGACTACCAGCGCTTCACCCGCAGCTTCACCCGCATTCGCGCCCAAGACATCAAAGCCTTTATCGACCAAGAGTACAACTCCGGGCGCTACTGGCCTGCACCGCTGATACAGGTCAACCCCAACTTCCAGAGCAGTGACAGCGTCGAGAAACTGGTCGCCAACGGCACGCTACACCCCGAATGCGGGCGGATCTTCCGCGCTGGCAAATCCGCTTCCAGCACCGGCCTCTCCCTCACCCTCTTCCAACACCAAACAGAAGCGATTCACCTCGCCCAGGGTGGTGAGAGCTACCTCCTCACCACCGGCACCGGCTCGGGCAAATCACTCGCCTACTTCATCCCGCTAGTCGATGCCATCCTCAAGGCCAAAGCCAGCGACCCCACCCCGCGCACCCGTGCCATGGTCATCTACCCGATGAACGCACTTGCCAACAGCCAGCTTGAAGAACTCGGCAAGTTCCTCGGCGACTACGGCGATCACCCGCCCGTGACCTATGGCCGTTACACCGGCCAAGAGAGCGACAGCGAGCGGCAGCATCTAGCGGCCAACCCGCCCGACATCCTGCTCACCAACTTCATGATGCTCGAACTGCTCATGACCCGAAAGGATGACAAAGACAAAGCGGTAATGCGCCACGCCAAAGGGCTGCGCTTCCTGGTGCTAGACGAACTCCACACCTACCGAGGGCGACAGGGAGCCGATGTCGCGTTGCTGGTGCGTCGGGTGCGCGAAGCACTTGCCGACGACCTCCAGTGCATCGGTACCTCCGCGACCATGGCCAGCGAAGGGAGCGAGCAGGCGAAAAACGCCAAAGTAGCAGAAGTCGCCAGCCGTCTCTTTGGCATTCACATCCCGGCCAGCCAAGTGATCACCGAGACCCTGCAACGGGTCACCCCAGAGTCGTTATCGTTAGAGCAGGTGATGGGCAACGATTACCCCTCCGAAACCTTCCGCGTACTCAAAAACAGCGAAATACGCGAGTTTGGTGAGTACCGTACTCAAAGGCTGGTACTGGCGGCGTGGGATGGGTTGGGGTTTTTGGGTTGATGGCTTGGGGGGGTGGTTGTGTGGTTAGGGGTTGGGTGGTTGGAGGTTGGGGAT
>SLIM01000361.1 GCA_007135625.1 Gammaproteobacteria bacterium | reverse complement strand
TACCAACGCCTACAACGAGAGATCGAACGGCTCCAACAAGAGGTCTCCCACCACCACCCCGACCACGAAACCCGCACCCCCCAAACCCAACCAACAGAATAACCCCAACCCGTAAAACTAAACCCTTAACCCTTAACCCTTAACCCTTAACCCTTAACCCTTAACCCCAAATATGAAAACCCCACTCCCCACCCAATTCACCCTCGCCATCATCGGCCTAGGCTATGTCGGACTACCGCTAGCGGTCGCCTTTGGTCGCAACCACCCCACCATCGGCTTTGATATCGACGCAGCGCGTATTGGTGAACTGCAAAGCGGCCAAGATCGCACCCTGGAGATCGAAACGAGCGAACTGACCGCAGCCTCGCACCTGACCTTTAGCGCCGAAGTTGAAGCGCTGCGACGCGCCAACGTCTTCATCGTCACCGTCCCCACCCCCATTGACGGCCACAAACGCCCCGACCTAGGGCCGCTCATCGCCGCCAGTCGCACCCTCGCCACCGTGCTTCAGCCGGGTAGCGTGGTGATCTACGAATCGACCGTCTACCCAGGGGCCACCGAAGAGATCTGCGTACCGCTGCTGGAACAGGGTTCGGGGCTGCGGCTCCATCGGGATCTCTTCGTCGGCTACAGCCCCGAGCGGATCAACCCCGGCGATAAGAGCAACCGCCTGGAGAGTATTTGCAAAGTCACCTCCGGCTCCACCCCCGAAGTTGCCGACTTTGTCGATGCGCTCTACCGCCGCATCATCAGCGTCGGCACCCACAAAGCCTCCAGCATTCGCGTCGCCGAAGCGGCCAAGGTGATCGAAAACACCCAGCGCGATGTCAACATCGCCCTCATCAATGAGCTGGCGCTGATCTTCCACAAACTCGGCATAGACACCGAAGAGGTACTCAAAGCCGCCGGAACCAAATGGAACTTCCTCCCCTTTCGTCCCGGCCTGGTGGGCGGCCACTGCATCGGCGTTGATCCCTACTACCTCACCCATAAAGCGATGGAGGTCGGCTACCACCCCGAGATGATCCTCGCCGGGCGGCGGCTTAACGACAACATGGGGAGCTACGTCGTGGAGCGGGTCACCCGGCTAATGACCCAGCGCAAGATTCACGTCGTAGACTCGCGTATTCTGGTCATGGGCCTCACCTTCAAAGAGAACTGCCCCGACCTGCGCAATACCCGGGTGGTTGACATCGTGCGCGAGCTGCAAGAGCTGCACAGCGAAGTCGAAGTGTGGGATCCCTGGGCCTCCTCCCAGCAGGCGCAAAAAGAGTACGGCTTCCCGCTCATCGACTCACCCGAGCCGGGGCGCTACGATGCCATCATCCTCGCCGTCGCCCATCGCCAATTCGTCGCGCTCGGGGTAGAGGCGATTCGCCGCTTCGGCAAGCCGAAGCATATCCTGTTTGATGTCAAATACCTGCTCCCCGCCGAGCAGGTGGATGGTCGCTTATGAGCAGATCCCACTACCCGGCACGCTGCGCCGCCCTGCGTGCCCAGCCGCGCCGTTGGCTAATCACCGGAGTCGCCGGTTTCATCGGCTCCAACCTCCTCGAAACCCTTCTCCAACTCGATCAAGAGGTGGTCGGACTCGACAACTTCGCCACCGGCTACCGTCACAACCTGGAAGAGGTACGCCACCAGGTCGGGGCGCAACGCTGGCAGCGTTTCACCCTAATCGAAGGAGATATTTGCGATCTGGAGAGCTGTCGCCACGCCTGCCACGGAGTTGACTACCTCCTCCACCAAGCGGCCCTCGGCTCGGTACCACGCTCCCTGGAAGAGCCGATCACCACCAACCAATCGAACATCGACGGCTTTCTCAACATCCTGCTCGCCGCCCGCGATGCCGGGGTGAAACGCATGGTCTACGCCGCCTCCAGCTCCACCTACGGCGACCATCCCGGCCTCCCCAAAGTCGAAGCGCAGATCGGCAACCCGCTCTCCCCCTACGCCGTCACCAAGCTGGTCAACGAACTCTACGCCGAGGTCTTCGCCCGCTGCTACGGCTTTCGCACCATCGGCCTGCGCTACTTCAACATCTTCGGTCGCCGCCAAGACCCTAACGGAGCCTACGCCGCCGTTATCCCCAAATGGTTCGCCGCACTCATCAGCGGCGAGCCAGTTCAGATCAACGGCGACGGCGAGACCAGCCGCGACTTCTGCTACATCGACAACTGCGTACAAGCCAACCTGCTTGCTGCCACCGTCGAGGAGGAGGCGGCCAGCAACCAGGTCTACAACGTCGCCGTAGGTGAGCGCACCAGCCTCAACCAGCTCTTTGCACTTATTCGCGACCAGGTCGCCCCCCACTACCCGCAAGCCCACCACACGCAACCCCACTACCGCGACTTCCGCCCCGGCGACGTGCGCCACTCCCTCGCCGACATCTCCAAAGCACGCGAGCTGCTCGGCTACGCCCCCGGCCACTCCCTGCAACAGGGACTGGCCGAGGCGGCGCAGTGGTACTTGGCAAACCTCCAGCACCAGCGAGGGGAGGGGGGCTAATGCGTATACTCGTCACCGGAGCCGCCGGTTTTATCGGCGCAGCCCTCAGCCAGCGGCTGTTGGCGCGGGGCGACCAGGTCACCGGCGTGGACAACCTCAACGCCTACTACGCCGTCTCCCTCAAACAGGCCCGCTTGCAGCGACTGCACGCGCAGCCCGGCTTCCAGTTTCACCCCCTCGACATTGCCGACCGTGCGGCACTGATCCCGCTCTTCACCGGCGAACCCTTCGACTGCGTCATCAACCTCGCCGCCCAGCCGGGGGTGCGCTACTCCCTGACCCACCCCGAAACGTACATCCAGAGCAACTTGGTCGGCTTCGCCAACCTGCTCGAAGGGTGCCGCCACAACTCTACCCGCCACCTGGTATTCGCCTCCTCCAGCTCCGTCTACGGAGCCAACCGCAAACTTCCCTTCAGCGAAGAGGACAACGTTGACCACCCGGTCTCGCTCTACGCCGCCACCAAAAAGGCCAACGAGCTGATGGCCCACAGCTACGCCCACCTCTACGCACT
>SLIM01000181.1 GCA_007135625.1 Gammaproteobacteria bacterium | reverse complement strand
GTCGAGGGGCATGGTCTAGGCCTGAGTATCGTCCAGCGAATTATTCAGATCCACAACGGCCAGGCCGGGGTAGAGGGTAACCCCGGCAGCGGTAGCCGCTTCTACTTTCGCCTGCCGGGTGCGTAGCAGAAGAGAGTAGAGAGAGAGGGGGGTATGCCGGCGGCGCGGCACCTAACCCTTGGTGTCTCCCCTCTCTCCTCTCTCCTCTCTCCTCTGCTTTTTGCCTCTATCTGTGGTTAAAAAACCTTCTCAGGAAGAGGCCGCAACCCCATACTGGGTAGCCATCCACTGCTGATAGGAGCCGTCCATTACCGCCTGCCACCACACCTCGTGGTCGAGATACCAGCGGATCGTGCGACGCAGTCCACTGGCAAAGCTCTCCGCCGGGGCGTAGCCGAGTACCTCGCGACTTTTGCGGGCATCAATCGCGTAGCGCTGGTCATGGCCGGGGCGATCCTTGACGTAACGAATCAGCTCGCGTGCCTCGCCGGAGCGGGCCGGAGAGTCGGGAAAGCGCTCGGCGAGAGTCGGCTCGGCGGCGAACAGAGCGGTCAGCTCATCGCACAGCAGGTGGACGATATCCCGATTATTCCACTCATTCTCACCGCCGATGTTATAGACCTCGCCGCTGCTGCCGCGATAGATGCAGCGCTCGATTCCCCGGACATGGTCATCGACATAGAGCCAATCGCGAATGTTGGAGCCATCCCCATAGATTGGCAGTGGCTTGGCGTAGAGGATGTTGAGCAGCACCAGCGGGATCAGCTTCTCCGGAAATTGGTAGGGGCCGTAGTTGTTCGAGCAGTTGCTGGTGGTTACCTGTAGCCCGTAGGTGTGGTGGTAGGCCCGCACCAGGTGGTCGGAGGCGGCTTTGCTCGCCGAATAGGGGGAGTTGGGGGCGTAGGCGGTGGTCTCGCTAAACGGTGGATCGTCGGCGGTGAGGGAGCCGTAGACCTCGTCGGTACTAACGTGGTGAAAACGGTGATGTTCGGTAATCCGCTGCTCCAGCCACAACCGGCGGGCAACTTTGAGTAGGCTATGGGTGCCAAGAATGTTGGTCTGCAAAAAGGCATCCGGCCCCAAAATCGAGCGGTCTACATGGCTCTCAGCGGCAAAGTGTACGAGGGTGTCGATCCGCTCCTCGCGCATGACCTCTTCTACCAGGTCGGCGTGATTGATATCGCCGTGGACAAAACGAAAACCGGGGTGATCGCTAATTCCATCGAGGCTGGAGCGGTTGCCGGCGTAGGTGAGGGCATCGAGTACCACCACCCGCTGCTCGGGGTGGTGGTGGAGCCAGTAGTGGGCGAAGTTGGCACCGATAAAACCGGCGCCACCGGTGACCAGCAGGCGCTGGGGGTGATGATTGATCGGGTTCACAAAGACTCCTGTAGGGCTGCAACTCGGCACACACTATAGCCGAAGTGAGAGAACCGAGGCAATCGTTCGCTCCATGGCTCTCGCTCGACGAAGTCAGCGAGGTATTCATAGCGTGTTATCCATTGTGTAATTGCGTTCGTTGTGCGTAGCCGCTATAAAGCTCCGCGTGCCGCTGCAATCACCGCCTGACCATACGCGATTCCACCATCATTGCTGGGTACGCGATGGTGGCTCAGGGGCTGCAATCCCGCCTGGCGCAACCCTTGGATTAACTGCTCCAGCAGCAGTCGATTGTTCAGTACCCCACCAGAGAGGAGTACTTGACTCACCCCCTCACGCCGTGCCAGTTCGCAACTGACGGCAACCAACGCGGCGGCGAAGCCGAGGTGAAAGCGGGCGGCAAGCTGGGCGGTGGGAACGCCCCGCGCTAGGTCGGCAAGCAGCAGCGGCCACATCGGCGCGGGGTCGAGCGGCACCCCGCTGGCCGTTTGCTCCCAGTGAAAAGGGTAGCCACTCGCGACCCCGCTCACCCCTTGCCACGCCAGTTGCTCCAGCCGAATCGCCGCCTCCCCTTCGTAGCGAATGCGCGGCGGAGCGACTCCGAGCAGTGCCGCGACCGCATCAAAAAGCCGTCCAGCGGAGGTGGTAAGCGGGCTGTTCAGCCCCCGCGTGAGCATCTGCGCAAGCTGCGCGAGTCGCTCCGGCGACTGGGCAAAGTCGCTGGGCGGGACGATGCCACAGCGCCACAGGTGTGCGTAGGCGCAGCGCCACGGCTCGACAATCGCCTGTTGACCGCCGGCCAGCGGAATCGGGGCGAGGTGGCCGAGGCGGCTGCAGGTGCGGTAGTCGCAGCGTAGCAGCTCGCCGCCCCAGAGGGTGCCGTCGCTGCCGTAGCCCAGGCCATCGAGGGCGATGCCGAGGAGCGGCGGGGTGGTGAGCGGCAGGCCGTTGTCGGCCATGCAGGCGGCGAGGTGGGCGTGGTGGTGCTGAATCGGCTCCAGGGTCGCCCCGAGTGTGGCGGCCAGCTCTCTGCCGTGGCGGCTGGGGCGGTAGTCGGGGTGGGCATCGACCGCAATGGTGCGGGGGGTGTGGCGAAATAGCCGTAGATAGTGCTGTAGGGTGCGGCGGTAGTCGTGGAAAGCGGTGCGCTGTTTGAGGTCGCCGATATGTTGCGAGAGCAGCGCCCGATCTTCACGCAAAAGGCAGAAGGTGTTTTTCAGCTCGCCCCCCATCGCCAGGATTGGCGCTGCCGCTGCAAACCCTTCGGGGAGCGGCAGGGTGGCGGGGGCGTATCCCCTGGCCCGGCGGTAGAAGCGCGGGGCCTGGTCGATGATGCGCAGTACCGAGTCATCGACCCGCTGGAGGATTTCGCGATTGTGCAGGAGAAAAGCGTCGGCCACTGTGCCGAGGGTGGCGAGCGCGGTGGCGTTGTCGATGCACTGCGGCTCCTCGCTGCGGTTGCCGGAGGTGAGGACGAGGGGGGCGGCGAACGCCTCCAGTAGCAGAATATGCAGCGGGGAGTAGGGGAGCATCAGCCCCAGGGTCTGCTGATCGGGGGCGACTGCGGGGGCGATCTCCGCCCCGGTCTGGCGCTCCAGCACCACAATCGGCGCGGCAGGGGTGGTGAGCAGCGCCCAGGCGGCGGCATCGACCCGGCAGCAGCGCTCGGCCATGGCGCGATCCCGTACCATGAGCGCAAAGGCTTTGCCGTTACGCTGCTTGCGCTCCCGCAGTCGCGCTACCACCGCTTCGCTACGCGCATCACAGGCGAGGTGAAAACCACCGATCCCTTTTAGCGCAATAATCTTCCCCTCCTCCAGCGCCTGCGCCGCTGCGGCAATGGGGTCGCCCGCCGTGGGGAGTTCGCGCCCTGCCGAATCACTCAGCCAGAGGCGCGGCCCGCACACCGGGCAGGCGTTAGGCTGGGCGTGAAAGCGGCGATCCAGCGGGTCGTGGTATTCGCGGGCGCAGTCGTCACAGAGGGGGAAGGGGTGCATGGAGGTGTTAATACGGTCGTAGGGGATGGCGGCGACGATGGTGAGGCGCGGCCCGCAGTGGGTGCAGTTGGTGAAGGGGTAGCGGTAGCGCCGGTTGCTGGGGTCGAGCAGCTCTTCGCGACAGGCCGCGCAGGTGGCGGCATCGGGCGCGACTCCGGTGTCGATTACCCCGCCACGGCTGGCGGCAATCACAAACCCGCTGGGCGGTTCGGCACAAATTGGTGAATACTCCAGGCGGTCGATACGCGCCAGCGGCGGCAGCTCGCGGTGGAGCGCCGCTACCAGTGCCGCGACCTCGGGGGCGGGGGCAAAGAGGTGGATGATCACCCCCTCGCCGTCGTTATGCACCTCGCCGCACAGCCCCTGTTGGCGGGCGATGCGCAGTACCGTGGGACGAAACCCGACCCCCTGCACCTGCCCGCGTATCCGAATCGCAACTCCCGCTTGTTCCATAGACTATCCCGACCTGTAGTGACGATAAAGGCGTTAGGGTATAGCGAAAAGCGCGGTTAGGCAATTGACAGCGACTAAGCTCCTCGCTATAATCCCGGCTTCCTCCGAACTGCCTCCCTTCAGGCAACCTCGGGCGGTTAGCTCAGCGGGAGAGCACTGCCTTCACACGGCAGGGGTCACTGGTTCGATCCCAGTACCGCCCACCACTATCTGCTTCAGAACAATTCACTCTAACAGCTCCCTGGCAAGCCGCTCCAACAGCACCGCAGCTTGCTCCAGTTGCGGCAGCGCGATACTCTCCTCGGGACGGTGCGCCACCGCGATTTCGCCCGGGCCGAAGATCACCGTCTCCATTCCCAGTTGTTGCAAAAAAGGGGCTTCGGAAGCGAAGGCAACACTCCCGGCGGGGCGACCGCTGAGTCGCTCCAGCGCCTGCACCAGGGGAGCCTCGGCGGCGGTCTCGAAGGGGGGAACCTCCACATCCAACGGATCGAGCGACCACTCCAGCTCCAGGGCGCTTAGCGTCGGCTGCAACCGCTCCAGCAGCTCTACCCGCAGCTCCGACCAGACCATCGGCGGAACACTGCGCAGATCGAAGTGGAGCAGACACTCCCCACAAATCCGATTGGGATTATCCCCGCCACGAATATACCCCAAGTTCAGGGTGGGGTGAGGAACGGCAAAGGCGGGGTGGGGAAAGCGCCGCTGTAAGCTCTCGCGCCACGCCAGCAGCAGCGTGAGCGCCTGCTGCATCCCCTCCAGCGCACTGCGCCCGAGCGCCGGGTCGCTGGAGTGGCCGGAGCGGCCTACGATGCGCAACTGCTGCATGGTAATGCCCTTGTGCAGGCGAATCGGGACCATTTCGGTCGGCTCACCAATCACCGCATAACGGGCCTGTAACTGCTGCTCACGCAGCAGGTGCTTGGCCCCGTGCATGGTACTCTCCTCATCGGCGGTGGCCACCAGATAGAGGGGGTGCCGCAACCGCTGCCCGCGCAGTTGCGCAGCGGCCTCTAGCGCAACGGCAAAAAAACTCTTCATGTCGCAGCTTCCCAGGCCGTAGAGCCGCCCCTCCTGCTCGCGCACAACCCAAGGATCACCCTGCCAGCGCTCCGGGTCACACGGTACGGTGTCGCTATGCCCGGCGAAGACCAACCCCCCCTCCCCTGCGCCAAGCTGGGCAATCAGGTTGGCCTTGCCGGTGACCCCGGGCAGCGGTTCGATGCGGCAGGTAAAGCCGACCCCCTCACACCAGTTGGCCAACTGCTCAATCACGGCGATGTTGCCCTGATCGAAAAGGGGGTTTACGCTACTTATTGAGGGAATGGCGACCAGTTGGGTCACCATCTGACGGAGTGAGGGGAGCTGTCTCATCGGGAGTACCTTGGGGTTGTGGTGCAGGGGCAGATCGAGCCGTCCGCCAGGCAGACGAGTCGGGGGACATTATGGCCCAATACCCGATAGAATACAACCTATTCATCAAGCGGCTGCTCTACACCGCAATCCAACTTCATCGAATGGTAGCAATCGTCCGCTATCCTGTATTGTTACGACGGTAGCGACCCAGGAGAACAGGATGACGACAGAGCAGGATTGGACCTCATCAGAGACCACGGAGGCGCTGACCAAGGCCTTTCACTATGCACCCGTTATGATGGTGCTAGTGGCATTCACCGATTGGCGGGTACTCACCGCCAATAGCCCCTTTGCCCAGCGCATCGGCTATCACTCCGAGGAGATGAGCGGAGCGACCCTCGAACAGTTGGGGGTAATGACCCAAAGAGAGCTGGCCGAACTGACCCAGCGACTCTTGGAAACCGGGGGGCTGAACAATCATGAGATTGAGCTAGCGACCCGTCGAGGCAAGCGGCGCAGTTGCTTCCTCTCGGCGCGGCTGTTTCAGGCCGAGGGGCGGCGCTGTGCAATCCTCACCTTGGAGGATAATACCAAGCGCAAGCGGGCGGAGAAGAAGCTGAAGCGGGCCAAGGAGCTAGCGGAGAGTGCCAACCGCTCTAAAAGCAACTTTTTGGCCACCATGACCCATGAGATCCGCACCCCGATGAATGCGATTCTGGGGATGCTGCATCTCGCCCTGCGCACCCCAATAACCCACCAGCAGCGCGACTACCTCGACAAGGCGCGTGGTGCCGCCGACACTCTGCTTACCATTATCAATGACCTGCTCGACTTCTCACGGATTGAGGCGGGCAAGTTGCGGATTGATGCCATCGACTTCACCCTCGATAATGTCCTGGAGCATGTCGTCAGCGTCCTGGAGCAGCGGGCGCGGGAGAAGGGGCTGTTGTTGCGCATCGAACTCGACCCAGCGCTGCCGCTGGTACTCCATGGCGACCCCCTGCGCCTAGGGCAGGTGCTGATCAATCTCACCAGTAACGCAATTAAGTTCACCGGTAGCGGTTCGGTAGTTCTCTCGGTGCAACTGGAGGAGGAGCGCAAGCACCGCTGGCGGCTGCTGTTTCAGGTCTGTGACAGTGGCATTGGGATGCGTCCCAAGCTGGTGGAGCAGTTATTTCACCCCTTCACTCAGGGAGATGATTCAACCACCCGGCGCTATGGTGGAAGTGGTCTGGGGTTGAGCATCTGCAAGCGGCTGGTGGAGTTAATGGGAGGGAGCATCTGGGTTGCCAGCACCCCAGGCCAGGGAAGCACCTTTAGCGTGGCACTGCCGTTTGGACATGTCGATTGCATCACTCTTGCCGAGGAGCGGGTTGAGCAGGTGCGCGGTTTGCGGGTCGCACTGAAGGTGGCTGACTCGCGTCTGCAACAGGATCTGACCGCCATCCTGCAACGCATGGGGGTGCAGGTGGTGAGCGAACACTATGACCAACTGCTGGTGTGCGAAGAGCGCCTCCCGCAGCAACTGCGCCAAATCACCCCGCCCTTCACCCCCATGCGCATTCTGAACGCACTGCTAGGGCAGCAGCAGGGCCGGCACACCCTAACGCCACCGCGACAGATCGCTGGACACTCGCCCGCACTGGCCGGTTTTCGGGTGCTGCTGGTGGAGGATAATTTGATCAACTGCCAGGTTGCCGAGGAGATGCTGGAGGATCTCGGGATCGAAGTGGAGGTGGCCCGCAATGGACGGGATGCCCTAGAGCGGGTGCAGCGCACCCCCAGCGGCTATTTTGACCTCATTTTACTGGATATTGAGATGCCGGTAATGGATGGTCGCCAGGTCACCAGTCGGCTGCGCTCCAATCCGGCACTGCGCAAGCTGCCGATTGTCGCAATGACCGCCCACGCCCTGGAGAGTGATCGTATTCGCTGCATTGAGATGGGGATGAATGACCACATCGCCAAGCCAATCGACCCGCAACAGCTCGCCCAAAAGCTGACACGCTGGCTGGTTCCATCGAATCCACAGCAATCCTCTTCCCTCTCTGAAATCGGGCCGTTCGAAGAGCCGCAGGAGCGGGCCGTGGATCGCGCTACCGGACTCCGTCACGCCAATGACAACCCGCTCCTCTATCAAGAGCTATTGCGACGCTTTCTGGAGCAGCAGCCACAACGCTCCGAAGAGCTGTTTCAGGCCATCGCCGAGAAGCGCCACCTTAAGGCAAGAAATCTCGCACACAGTCTAAAAGGGGTTGCCGCCACCCTGGGGGCAGAGCGTTTGCAGCAGCTTGCTGGCGAACTGGAGCGGCAACTGCGGCAGGGGGCGGTACACTCCCTCTCGCCGCTGGTCGAACAACTGCGCGAGAAGCTGCAACAGGTGATGAACGAGCTGCACCACGACCTCACTCACCAACCGCAAGTGTTGGACGACTCCTCACCTCCCCTCAACACCAAGACACTCCTGCAACTGGGTCATTTGCTGCGTGAAAATGACGGCGATGCCTTTGAACTCTTTTTGCAGATCCGACCGCAGTTACAACAGCGGGTCGATCACGACACCTACCAACAGTTGGCACTGGCGCTGGGTGATTTTCGTTTTGATGAGGCGCTGCGTCTTCTTCCTACCAGCCTCGATCACCCTGGCCTAACGGAGGAAGAGCATGAGCGAAGCTAAATCGGAAGTTGTCGAAGTTCACAACGGCGTGATCGGAAAACCTAAAGGCTTCACCATTCTGGCAGTTGATGATGAGCCGCACAATCTTATGCTGATTAACTCCATTTTACGTCAAGAGTACCGCATCAAAACGGCCCCCGATGGGGTACGGGCGCTCGCCATTGCCGCTGAGGATCCGCCGCCCGATCTCATTCTGCTTGATATTATTATGCCAAAAATTGACGGTTTTGAGGTCTGTCGGCAGTTGCAGCAGGAGCTGCGCAGTCGCGATATTCCGGTCATTTTTCTTACCGCCCGCAATGAGAAGGAGCATGAGATCTATGGGCTTGGCCTGGGCGCAGTTGATTACATCACCAAGCCAGTCCTCGCCGCCCAACTCAAGGCGCGTATTCGGGTCCATCTCGAACTCTCCGCTGCCCGCAAGCGGTTGGCCCAGCAGAACCAGATTCTCGCCGAAACGGTGCGCCTGCGCGAGGAGATTGAGCGCCTCACCCGCCACGATCTCAAGGGGCCACTCTCTGGAATTATCACGATGAGCGAGATCCTGCTGCAAGAGATCCAGGGTGATCCGCAGCTCCATGAAAAAGCGGCAATTATTAACCGTTCGGGATATCGCATTCTGCAGATGATCGACCGCTCCCTCGACCTCTACAAAATGGAAACCGGGCGTTATCAGCTTCAGGCCGAGGCGATCGAGCTGCCGCCGCTGCTGGAACGGGTGTGGCGCGACCATGAGCGGGTCGCCAGTCGGGGTGGGCTGGATTTGGTGCTGCACTATCGGGGCCTGGCTACCCATCCGGCTACTCTCCACTTTCCCATCTGGGGCGAAGATCTGTTACTTTATACTCTGTTTAGCAATCTTTTGATTAACGCCATTCAGGCCGCCCCACCAGGCACCTCGATTGTGATTGATTTGCAAGAGGAGGGGGAGTTTCAGCGCATCACTCTCACCAATCACGGTGTGGTTCCGATAGAGATCCGTGATCGCTTTTTTGAAAAGTATGCCACTCATGGAAAACGCAATGGGAATGGATTGGGGAGCTACTCGGCGCAACTGATCACTCATACCCATGGTGGGACTATCGCAATGGAGAGCAGTGATTGCGAGGAGACCACCCGTCTCACACTCCGTCTGCCGCGCATCGCCCCGGCGGTCGGTTTGAACGCATAGGGGGGCGGGTACGCGATACTAGGCTTGGAACTCGAACCGCTCTCGGCTCTCCGGGTGCGGTGGTTCTGGGGTTTTGAGAGTCCTTTCTATGCGGCTTTTTTATCCTCAACGGTCACAGAAACATGCTTTCCGATTGACGCAAGCATTTTTACAAGTCTATCAATCGTGCATTTTTCAATTCGACCTTTTAGAATATCGTTTAATCGTGACTGGGTCGCTCCCAGTTTTTTTGCAGCTTCTTTCTGCGTCAAACCGGAATCAACGTAGAATCTCTCGATTTCGATCATCAGCCGAGACTTTATCTTGAGTTCTTCAGTCTCCGCCTCATCAAAATCAAGAGCGTCCCAAACACTTTTATATACACGGCCCATAATCATATCTCTCCAAAAATTTCTATAGAACAGGAAGATGAAGAGCGTACACGCGACGGCACCACGGGTACCCTCCTCTCTCTTCTCTTTCCTCTCTCCTCTGTTCCCTCTGTATATGCAGCAAAATAAAAATCCATTTCAAGTGCTAACAAGGAGAAGTCATTTTCCCCATATAATTCCGTAATTTATGCGTTCATTTCTTTATAGGCTGATTTAATGATCTCCATATCCTTTTTTGAAATTGTCTCACTTTTCTTCCTAAATACATGGAGAACATAGACTCGTTCTCTTACCACATAAACCAGTCTATACTGCCCCCCCACACTAACGCGAATCTCTTTAACTCCCCTGCCAACCGTATTAATTGGTTTCCAGTCCGTTGGCTCAAATCCTGATTGAACTCTTCCTAACTGCTGTCCGAGTCGTCGTCGTGCTGACTCTGAAACCTCTTTTATCGCATCAAGGGAATGACCAATAAACTCGACCTCTTTTTCTTCCATCACTTACTCCCGTGTTTCGTCCTCTTTTGTTGTTAAACCGTTCTTTATTCACGCGGGGGTCGCCACACGCCCGAGGAACCGGATTTCACCTCGATTCAACAAGCTCGAACCGCTCTCGGCTCTTCGGGTGCGATGGTTCTGGGGTGTCGATGGAGAAAATATCCCTCTGTTTCAGGTGTTCGGCAAAGGCATCGACCCCGCTGTCGTCGTACCTGAGACACCAACCGCGCCAGTGTGGCGCGATTTGTGTAAAGTAATCCCGGTATCTTTCAGCATTCGAACCGGCTTCATCGCCCGCTTCACCGCCCGCTTCATCATCGTAGTCAGCAAACTCATGAAATAGCTCTTCAAGCTCCCCAAAGACGATCACCAAACTTTGATCGAAGTCGATCAGAAATCCGCCCTCAGCCAAATCCCAGTCGAGAAGCGTAGTAGTAGGTGCAAACGCTTTGAGAGATTCAACAGTCGGACCCGGCCCGTCGGCAATCGCGAAAGCAGCCCCTAAACCGGCCCAAGTGTCGTAATACGCCTGTGCAGCGTTATTCTCAATAACCACGAAGTTGGCGCAATGGCCCATAGCGACCTCTATAGCACCAAGCTTGATTGGGTGCCGTTCTGTCCGGGGCGAAGGATCGCCTTAGCGATCATATGATCATATCCTAGCTGTTGACAGTAGAGCAGAACCCCGGCGGCTTTGTCAAGGATCTTCGCACCCCAGGGTGCAGCGCAAAGTGATGCTTTGGGCAGTGCAATGCTTTGGGCAGTGCGATATCGCCGCAGAAGGACTCCGCAGGGGATTGTGGGTCGCGCCCGGTACAAGACAACACGATGTGCATCTCTCACCTTCTGGGTCTATAATTGCCCGAACTCACCGCAGAGAGATCAGCCCGATGAAGAGAACCGCCCCACGCACCTACCGCCGCTACTCGCGACCGCGCCACTGCTCGCTGGCTCCCGACATACCGCCACCGCCCGGCAAACACGAAGAGCGGCAGGGTAGCCTTCAGCGGCGGGGCCTTTCGATCACCCGCAATGACTGAGCCGACGCTTCCCGGTAGCCTTCAGCGGCAGGGCCTTTCGGTCACCCGCAATGACTGAGCCGACGCTTCCCGGTACGGTGGTCTTCTGTCATGGATTAGGCGGTTTTAACCGATGGGGGGCGATCCACTACTTTCGCCACCTTCACCGTGCCGCGCTGGGGGTGCGCCTCGCTATCCCCGAAGTTCCCGCCACCGCCACCATTGCACAGCGGGCCACCATCCTCGCCACCCAGCTCGCCCCCCTCCCCTCGCCACTCCATCTGGTTGGCCACAGCATGGGGGGACTTGATGCCCGCTACCTCGCCGCTCACCTCGACCCCGACCACCGCGTCGCCACCGTCACCACTCTCGCCACTCCCCACCGTGGCTCGCCCCTCGCCCCCTGGCTGCTCCAGCAGCGCGGCCTACTCCCCCGGCTGCTGTGCCGCCCACTCCTGCCCGCGCTCGCCGACCTCACCCCCGCCGCCTGCGCCGCTTTTAACCGCATCACCCCCGACCGCGATGATGTCCGCTACCGCTCCTGGGGCGCTGCCCGCCCCCTTGACCAGCTTCCCCGCTGGCTCCACCCCTGGAGTCGCCTGCTTCAGCACGCCGAGGGGGATAACGATGCCCAGGTCAGCCTCTACTCGGCAAACTGGGGCGACGACCAAGGAACGCTTCGCGCCGACCACTTCGAGCTGCTCGGCTGGTCTCTCGCACTACCCCAGTGCAACCATCAGCGCCCCTTTGACCATCTGACGCTCTACCGTCAGATTATTGCGCGGCTGCGTCAGGGGGGATAGTGCCACTGGGTCTATTTCTCTTTTTTGCTGGGCGTG
>SLIM01000156.1 GCA_007135625.1 Gammaproteobacteria bacterium | reverse complement strand
ATTGTCCGTCTCGCCGCCCCCTACGCCCCGCTACCGGAAAATATTCGCCGCGATGTCGATATTCTACATATCACCCGCACCTGGCACTTTCGCGAAAGCCATCAGCTTAGTAGCCAATAGCTTCCTTCTTTTTTCGTGGTAAAAAACGGTTGAAAAATCTAAGCTGGAGTTTTGCGCTTGCTCCATCACGGGGTGGCGATTCCGCCCGAGGCGGCGCAGGTAAATGGCTACACCCGCAAGATTTTAGAGCGCGACGGCGAGCCGCCGCTGACGGTGTATGATACTTTTGCTGCGTATCTCGAACACGGCAAAAGTTATGGTAGATTCGCTGCGCTGATGTGGTAGACTTGAGCTTGGAATCCAGAGGGGTAGTATCCGAATACCTTGAATCTGAGCGGATTTTTCTGGTGTATAGATGTAGATACTTTTTAGAGGGATGGCTGCGCCCTCTATTGCATGTTCGGCTGCATAAGACAAACGCGCAACCTGTTAAAATATTATATAATATCTGTGGCTAGAGTTGATCCTGAAAGCAGCGTTGCCAGTGGGTGGTTTTTACCACATTATCTCAGACTTCATCTATTGTCTAAAGGGGCCTTGATCATAGTTCCGGTCACCTTGACCGCTCACAGCGAAAGTCCCGCCGTAAGTGGCTGAGTTCTTGGGGCAAAATGCCCCGTTTAACACTCTCCGGTCATGGCATTGGCCGGAAGGATGACCAAGACCTCTAAAGGATATAAAATGTCAGACGAATCAATTTTTTACCTAAATGTCCCAGATGAGGAGCCTGTACGCCATAAAAATAACTTTATCAAAACGGCAGTATGCGAACTCAAATTTCCAACACTCCTTGAGCTTGAAGAAAGTCCTCCCGTGAAAATGCAGAAGCTTCTACGGAAGAATTACCCTTATTATTCCAAAGGAACAAGCGTTGGCATTAGCGAGGCGGGCCCTTCAACGTTAGGAAAAAAATATTTATTCGAGTCCAAAAGGCGGGACTGGGTTATTTCTTTACGAACCAGTGCCATTTCCTTGGAAACTTCGAAATACACTGAATTTGAAGAATTTTTTGAGCGCCTTGAAGAATTATTGGTGATATCAAAAAACTTGCTTGATACGGATTTTTTTACCCGCATTGGCTTACGTTACATCAATATCATACCGATAGATGATACCGACCTTAATGGATGGCTTAATCCGGTTCTTTTAACCACACCTGTCAGTGAGCAGCTAGGAACGCTCTCACAATTTAGCGCAGAATTCCGAGGTTTTATTAAAAGAGGCCAATATGCTGTAAAGCATGGCTTCCCACCAAGAAGCAATCCATCCGAGCCGATTTCAAAATATTACTTAGATTTTGACCATTACAGCGAAGGCGTTGAATATAACGATGCGCTTGAGCTTGTAAAAGACTTTAATAAAACAAATTATTCTATTTTTTTATGGTCACTAGGAGAAAAAGCTAAAGACAAGCTTGGCGAAGGCAGCTATAAGTCATAAGGAGACCATAATGTCTACTGAAACACTCATTTCCCGCGCTGGTGATATTTGGGATTTTCCTCTACCAGAGAAAACTCATATTGAGGGCAATGCAGACCAATATGTTCAAAAGGATACGCTTTTGTCGTCGCGTGCTTGCGAGCAAATTAAGCAATTTTTACCGCAATTCGGGATGTCATTCGGACGGACGATGCTGCAATCCGAAATGGAACAAAACGAAGAACATGACGCTGAAATGCCATCAGTAGAAGGCGCTTGTGATGACAGGGTTTATATTTCAAATACGCATCGAATAACACTACTATCAAGACAATACGCAGATAACTCGCTTTCCACTGAAGACAAAGCCAGATTAGAGATTCTCAATAAACGCATAGAAAACCTGATTCCTAGCGTCTCGGAGCAAGAAATTGCACATGTTGAGCAAATTATCGGACAACTCCAAAAAATCGAGCAGGCAGATGCCGAACTTAGAGACATATTAAATGCAATGGATTAATACCAAGTGAAACCATTTCATTATCCTGAAAATGTACACACCAGAACCCAAAAACCTCTCCAATACAACAATTATAAAAAATACAAGCCATACCTGAGAGAGGAGTTTGGCAAAGCGTGTATTTACTGTAGAAAACCGGACAGTCTTGGCGACCTCGACGCTTTTGGTGTTGATCACTACAGACCCAAGAAGAAGTACCCGAACTTAGAAACGGATTATTCTAACTTATTCTATTCATGCAACACATGCAACCGGAGAAAAGGAGAATTTTGGCCGACCCATACCCAAGTGAGTAATGGTCAATTTGTTCCCAATCCATGCGATTACGTTATGCACCAACACCTTCGCTCTGAGCCAAACGGAACTGTTGCCGCGCACTCACCGGCAGGAACATGGACAATTGACCTCCTCCGTTTGAATGAAGAAGAGCGATTGAACTTCAGGAGAGCCATAATTGCAGCGCTTGAACACGCCATTAGTTTAGAGCGCAAGTTGATCAATACTCTTGCGCAAATAGACCTCAAGCTAGGTAGTGTTTCAGCCAAAAATAGAGATAAACTGCTTTCAATGAAGAAAGAACATAAGAATAAGCTGGAGGATGTTAGGAATAACCTCCGAACATTAGGGGCATGATCAGTTCTAAATCGGAAGGTGTGCTACCAGGGAATCGAGAAAAACACCCATCAGCTCCACACCCCCTTTGCTCTGGCCCACTTGATGATTACCAAGAAGCCCCTGTGGGCATAATGCGCCCGAGGTACGCCCAATGGGGCGAAAATAGGGGTGTTTGGAGGTAAAATCGACATATACGCCATATTGCAAAATGTAATTTGGCAGTGAAATCTTAGGCTGATTCCCAGCAAAGAGCGGTGCGCTGTCGAAAATGAATTGAGCAGCGCTTCCTTAGGGAAACCAAAGAGCCGTTGTGACTCACCAGAGGTGAAGCGTGAAATATAGAGATTACTATAAAATTTTGGGAGTGGAGCGAGGTGCCTCGCAAGAGGAGATCAAACGGGCCTACCGCCGTCTGGCTCGCAAATACCACCCTGATGT
>SLIM01000227.1 GCA_007135625.1 Gammaproteobacteria bacterium | reverse complement strand
CTCACAGCCGCTCCAGTTTCTTAGCCGCAGTACTATCGACCAGCGTAATCACAACGCCGTCGATCCTATTATCCAACCGACGATAGGGCATAATGCGCACCAAAAACCGGCGGCCATTATCGGTGAGAATCTGCTTCTCCGAAGGGAGCAGGGTACGCAAAGTCTCGCGTGCATCATCCTGTAGCTCCGGGTATTGCAGTTGCGAAGTCAGATCACTGAGCGGGCGGCCAACATCGCCTGGCCGCAAATTGACGATCTTCGATGCCCGCTCGGTATAGCGCCGGACATTCAACTTCTGATCCAAAAACAGAATGGCAATCTCAATACTGTTCAACACGTTCTGCATGTCGCTCTGGGCAAGCGCGAGATCGTCGAGTTTGCTCTGGAGTTCGCTATTAATGGTCTGCAACTCCTCATTCATCGACTGCATCTCCTCCTTTGAGGTGGTCAGCTCCTCATTGGTCGATTGCAGCTCCTCATTGGTCGATTGCAACTCCTCGTTGGCCGACTGCAACTCCTCCTGCGCAGCACACGCCTCCTCGCGCAGAGTCTCAATTTCACTGCGGCAGTGTTGCAGTTCGGCCTGGTGAGAGGCCTCATGTACACCTTGCGCTTTGCGCTCACGCCGCCCGAGCGAGACCACATCGCGAAATACGACCAGCATCATCCCTTTCAAAGACTCAGGCTTATGCAGCGGCTGCACCGTAACATCGACGCACTGCCCCTTGGCCATCGTCGCGATCTGCAGGCCATGCAGTTGCACCGACCCATGCTGCCCAACCGCCTGTTTCAGGGCGAGGGCGAGCGGCTGGCGGAGACCGTCACGCGCCATTGCGTGGATATTCCAGTTGGCTTTACCGGCGGCAGGCTCCAGGTATTTTCCAGTGCGCCCGCTAATGTAGACAATATCCCCCTCACCAGTTAGCAAAACAGCCGCAGGGGCATACAGTTGCAGCAACACCCGGTCGGCGGCGGCTTGCAGGTTATCGCTATTACGAGCAGGCATTTTGGGCGGCAACATAGGACACTCCTGACGAAGTTTGGAGAGTGGTGGAAACGACTGTAACAGAAAATCGGGACCGCCTTTAGCGACGCTGTCCCGGCGCCGATAGAGGCGTAGTTTCGGCGATGTGGGTTCAAAGAGATGGGTGCAACGTCCGACACTCTCTGAACTCCCGAGCAGCAGCAGGCCACCCGGGCGCAGGCTGTAGTGAAACAGCGGAAAAAGCCGGTTTTGCAGCAGAGGATCGAAGTAGATCAGCAGATTGCGGCAGGCGATTAGGTCGAGTCGGGTAAAGGGCGGATCGAGGACCACATCGTGCTGCGCGAAGAGTACCATGTCGCGGATGTTGCGGTTAATTTGGTAGTAGGTTTCATGCAGGCTAAAAAAGTGGGATAGCCTCGCCGGAGAGATATGGGCGCTAATGGTGAGAGGGTAGCGGCCACACCGCGCTGCGGCAATCGCATCGGGACTCAAATCGGAGGCGAAGATCTGCAGGGTGAAGGGGTGCGGTTGCGGTAGGCGCTGTACCGCTTCACAAAACACCATCGCCAGCGCGTAGGCCTCCTCGCCCGTGGAGCAGCCGATCACCCAGGCACGCAGGTGGTGCGCGGTGGTATGCCGCGCCAGCAGCTCCGGCACGGTCACCTCGGCCAGATAGCTCCACACCGCAGGGTCACGAAAAAAGTGGGTCACCCCGATCAGCAGCTCTTTGAACAGCAGCTCGATCTCGTGCGGGTTGCGCTCCAGAAAAGCGGCGTACAGCGCGAGCGAGTGAATCCCGTGAATCGCCATTCGCCGCTCCATGCGGCGCTGCAACGTACCCGGTTTATAGAGCGAAAAGTCGTGTCGGGTGCGCCCACGCAGCAGCCCGAGAATCGACTGCATCGGGGGTACTGTCGCCGCAGGTGGCTCTTCGCTCTTCGTGGCAATAGCCGCTTCGGAGAGGCCGTTCAGATAACTGAGAATACGCGCCGGCAGCTCGCCGGGCGGTGCGACGATATCGACACCGCCTACGGCAATGGCGCTGGCGGGCATCGAGTCGAACTGTGCCGAAGCGGGCTCCTGAGCCACGCTCAACCCGCCCACCGCATGAATCGCCTGCACCCCTAGGCTACCGTCTGCACCCATGCCGGAGAGTACCACCGCAATGGCACGTTCACCCAGCGCGAGGGCGAGGGAGGAGAAGAGTATATTGATCGGCAGTCGCATCCCCCGTGGCTCGCTCGGTTGCGCCAGTTGCAGGGTGCCAGCGACCACCCGAAGCTCGGTGTTGGGTGGGATCACATAGACATGATCAGGCTTGATCTCCAGCGCCTGCTCCGCCTGTAGCACCGGCATCGCGGTCACCCGCTGCAGCAGCTCGGGTAACAGCGCCCGCTGGGTCGGATCGAGATGCTGCACCACAATATAGGCTAGACCGCTATGTCGAGGGGTCTGCTCCAGAAACTGCTCCAGGGCCACCAGGCCACCCGCTGAGGCACCAATGCCGACAATGCGGATGGTAGCTGCTGGGGGCGGGATGGGCAGTGCGCCTACCTCGGATTCTCCAGCCACGGTTGATTAGTCGCATGTCCCAAGTGCCATTAGCACGCTCTCGCCATCGGGTGCGAGATGGGCGGCGATGCGCAACCGCTGCGAGCCGCTCTTCTCCTCCAGAGATTGCACCTCGCAGGTAGCGGTTGCCGTTGCGTCGTGCAGCCGCTTCATCACGCCGGCCACCATCAACTGGCTTGCGGGGGCGAGACGAGAGGCGAGTCGGCAGCCGCGAAGCTGCTCTTGCTCGACCCCGAGCAGGTGGGCGGCAGCGGCATTGGCTTCGAGGATGCGGCTATCGAGGGCCAAAATGAGATAGCCGAAGGGGGCATCGTCATAGAAAGCTTTGTAACGAGCCAGAGATTGGGCGAGATCCCGTTCATTCGCCGCGAGCTGCTCCTGTTGCAGATCCAGCTCCACTTGATAGACCTGCAACTCATGCAGCAGTTTGAGCGCATCACTGGCGCTATCGGGTGAGCTGGCCAAGCGGTAGAGGAGCGCTAAGGAGTCGGCACTGACCGTCCAGCCCTTGGTCGGCGG
>SLIM01000157.1 GCA_007135625.1 Gammaproteobacteria bacterium | reverse complement strand
TGCGCGAACGAGTGTCACGCAGATGTCATCTAGATCAGCGATGATGGCCGACTCTTGAGCTTCGATGCGACGGACGGCGCTCTCTGGCGCTTGACGGGGAGCGGCAATTACGCGATAATTGTTTTCCATTTTACAGGTTATACGTTATACCAGAGTAAGGCGGTTATAGATGACCAAGGCGCGTCAGGCGGGGCCGTTGTTCGGTGCCCTGCTGCTAGTTTGGATCCTGCTACACGGTTCGTTGCAGTGGCAGGTGGTGGTGGTCGGTGTGGTGGTGGCGGCGATGATTGCGCTGCTCTTCAGCGGCGCGGCGACCCCGCTGCACGGCTTTCGCCGCACCCAGGCGGGGCTGCGGGCGGCGTTTGGCTACCTCGGCTACTTCTTCGTTGAGCTGGTGCGGGCCAACCTCAAGCTCGCGGTGATTATCCTCTCCCCCTCGCTACCGATCCGCCCCGGCATCGTGAAGGTGCGTACCCGCCTGACCAATCCAGTGGCGCGGCTGCTGCTTGCCAACTCCATCACCCTCACCCCCGGCACCCTTAGCGTTGCTTTGGAGGGGGAGTGGCTCTATGTCCACTGGGTGACGGTGGTATCGGACGAGGTGGAGGAGGCGACCGCCGAGATTGTAGCCGGTTTTGAGCGCTATCTGGAGGTCATGTATGGTTGAGCTGCTGCTCTCACTAGCGGCGCTGCTGATCGGGGTGGCGCTGCTCTTCGCCCTTTACCGCTTTGTGCGTGGCCCTTCGCCCGCAGATCGGGTGGTCGCTTTTGATGTGATGACCATTATTGCGGTCACCGCGATTGCCCTTATCGCACTGCTGGAGGGGCGCGGCATCTACCTGGATGTGGCGCTGGTCTATGCGCTGCTCTCCTTTCTCGGGGTGATTGTTATCGCCCGTTACCTGGAGCGGGGTCTCTAATGGCTGCACTGCTGGAGTTAACCGGTGCTATGCTGCTGGTGGTCGGGGCCTTCTTTCTGCTGCTGGGTGGGCTGGGGCTGGTGCGTATGCCGGATCTCTTTAACCGCATTCAGGCTGGCACCAAAACCACGACCCTCGGGACGGTGCTCTCACTGCTCGGGGTGGCACTGATGGAGCCGCAGTGGGGGTGGAAGCTGCTGCTGATCGCCCTGTTTATCCTCTTTACCAACCCGATTTCGGCGCAGGTGCTGGCACGCTCGGCGCACCGTACTGGGGAAGCAAAGAGTTGCAAGACGGTGGTTGATCGGCTAGAGGAGGATCAGCAAGCATGATTTTAACGGGAATGACGCTGCTGCTCTGTCTGGTGATGATCGGTGCGGCACTGGTGGCGATTTTGGGGAAAGGGCTGGCGGTGGCGATTCTGGCCACCGGGCTGGTGAGTCTGGTCGCCTCGCTCCTCTTTCTGATCCTCGCCGCCCCCGATGTGGCGATGACCGAGGCGGCGATTGGTAGCGGCCTCACCACCTTCCTCTTCTTCTTTGTGCTGGGTCGGGTGCGTGGGGGTGAGCATGATTAAACGGTTGCTAGCACTGCTGCTAATAGGCGGCCTGGGTGGGGTGTTTCTGCTGCTGTGGCTCGATTTTACCCCGCCGACTGAGCTGAATGAGGTGGCCCGCTACTACGCCGAGCAGAGCGCCCCCGACCTCGGGACGGTGAACATTACCACGGCGATTATTGTGACCTATCGCGGTCTCGACACCCTGGGGGAGGTGACGGTGCTCTTCCTCTCCGCTGCGGTGGTGGGGATGGTGCTGGTCCGGGGGCGGCGGCGCACGGCGGCGACAGCGGAGGGGCTGGTCTCGGGAGGGGAGCTGCTGGCGAGTGGCAGCCGCCTGCTGGTGCCGCTGATCCTGCTGCTTGGGGTCTATATCTTTGTTAATGGCCACCTGACACCGGGGGGCGGTTTTCAGGGAGGGGCGATTCTCGCCTCGGCGGTGCTGCTGATGCTGCTGGCCGATCCGACCCGCCGCTTCAGCCACCGTCTGATCACCCTGGTGGAGTCCTCGACCGGACTCTCTTATGTGCTGCTGGGGGTAGTCGGTATCGTGCTGGCGGGCGGTTTTCTCGATACCCGCATCCTGCCGCTGGGCGAGTTCGGTACGCTCTTCTCAGCGGGGGCGATTCCGCTCATCTACTCGCTGATCGGGCTTAAGGTGGGGGCGGAGTTCGCCTCCATGCTCGCCAATCTCTCCGAAACTGAGGCGCTGTAATGGATGCTCTCTCACCGCTCGCCGTTCACGCGGCGATGGCTACAGGTTTTCTGTTGATTTTACTTGGCTTTTATGGCGTGCTCACCCAGCGCAATATTTTGCGCATGGTGGTCGCCTTCACCCTAAGTACCACCGGTGTCAATTTGGTGATTATCGCCATCGGCTACACCCTGCGGCGTACCGCTCCCATCCTTGATGAGGCGGTGCCGCTGGCCGAGGCCTCGGCACGGATCATCGACCCCCTGCCGCAGGCGCTGGTGCTGACTGCGATTGTGATCGGCCTGGGCATTACTGCGCTGATGTTGGCGTATGTCTATAAGATCTACCAGGTACGGCGTACCCTCGATATTGGCAAGCTGTCGGAGCTGAAATGGTAAGCGCGATCTATCTCATTGTAGCAGGGCTTGGCACCGCCTTCCTGCTCGGCCTGCTGCCGCCGCAGCGTCGCCTGCTGGCCTACAGCATAACCCTGCTGGCGCTGGCGGTGATGAGCTGGATCTCCGCCAGTTGGCTCTGGGCGCTCGCTCACGGCGCAGTGACCGAGGAGATCTTCACTGCTGGCACCGCGCCTCCTTTTGCGGTCAACCTGCGCATGGGGCTGGCGGAGGCGGCGCTGACGCTGCTGGTCAACCTCACCGGGCTGTTCTCGGCGCTCTATCTGAAGGATACCCTGATCGCCCTGGAGCGGCGCGGCATGGTCACCCTGCTGATCGGGGTGATGGCGCTGTGCGGGATTATTCTCACCCGCGACCTCTTTAACCTCTTTGTTTTCATTGAGCTGGCAGTGATCGCTACCGCCGGGCTGATCCTCTTTTCGCGCAACTGCGCCGCCCTCGCCGCTGGCTTCAAATACCTGATCGCCGCCCAGTTCGTCTCGGTGCTGCTGCT
>SLIM01000017.1 GCA_007135625.1 Gammaproteobacteria bacterium | reverse complement strand
TCCTACCCGCAAGGTCGAATCAATTCGACCCTACGTTGCGGTATCCAAGTAGGGCCGAATTCATTCGGCCAATCCGATCCTACCCGCAAGGTCGAATCAATTCGAACCTACGTTATGGCTAATTGCCTGCGATGCGCATAAAGGGGATGGTCGAGAGGTAGAGGATGAAGGCGATGAAGGCTAAGGTCAAAAGGAATGTAAAGGGGCGTTGACGAAAGCGGTCAAAGAGGGTCTCGGCTTCCCCTTGCTCGACCTGCTGGCGATACTCCGCCCGCACCCGTGCCTGCCGCTCGCTGGCGTAGCGCTCTAGGTGGGGTTTGGCACGGCGATAGACCTCGGCATCGGCAACCCATAGCCCCGCTACCGAAATCCCCCAAAGGCCACCCGGCGTTTCGTAGTAGTCGATCTGCTCTTCATCGAGCAGCGCACGCACCTCAATCGCCTCATCTTCCGGGACTCCATCGAGTCGAAATAGTAGTTTTTTCATGGTTGCTCCAGCAAATCAGGACGGTTCATCTTTTCAAGTTTTCCCGTGAGATTTAGTCCTTTGGGAATGCCCGAGTGTCTTCGATAAACCAAAACATCTCGTGTATAAAATCCAGCACTCTCAAGTGCCACTTGCATATGCGCCGCTGTCCTTGTGCTATTGCACACAGCAATAGAAGCCGAATATGTAGAAATCATAAAAAGCCGCTTGTCAGAAAGCTATCAACCGATGCTTGCACTCGAAACGAGCGCATAACAAGATTATATGTCGGGCGGTAATTCCGCTGCGCAACACTCAATCTCCAAAATACTGAACCCCCGAAAGCCCCACCACAATCTCTTGAAACAGCAGCCAAGGGGACTCGTTGCTCCGTCCCTTAATCGCCCGGTCGGCGAGGGCGCAGCGTTGCAAGAGCTGCTGTAGTCGCTGCCGCGAGAGGCGTTTGACCCCTTGTGCCAAGAGTGGGCGGCGCTTTTCCCAAATATCGGGACGAGCGAGGGCCTGTTGTAACGGGATCCCCTGTTCGATAGCCGTGCGCAGCGCCAGCAAAGTACGGGTTTCACGCGCCAGCGCCCAGAGGATCAACGGTTCAGCCGTCCCCTCTGCCTGTAGCCCGGTAAGAATACGCAAGCAGCGCCGAGTATTGCCCTGCAGCGCGGCATCGGCCAGTTTAAAGAGGTCGAAGCGAGCGCTATCGGTGGCAGCGGCGAGGAGCTGTTCGGCATCTAGCGGGCCGGTTCCATGGAGGAGCAGGAGCTTTTCGATCTCCTGCGCGGCAGCCAGCAGATTACCTTCAATCCGCTCAGAGAGCAGAGTAATTACCTCCGAAGTGGGGCGCAATCCGCTCCGCTCCATCCGTTCGCGCAGCCACTGGTGCAGCCGTGCCCCCTCAATCGGCCAGACCGTGACCAGCGCCCCGAGGGTGACGAGGGTGGTGAGCCACTTGGCACTAGCCTGTTGGCGCTCCAGCTTGGGGAGGGTGATAAGCAGCAGGGTATCCGCTGGCGGACGGCTAGCGTAGGCGAGCAGTGCCTTACTCCCCTCAGTTCCCGGTTTGCCGCTGGGAATGCGCAGGTCGATAATCTTTTTATCGGAAAAGAGGGAGAGGCTATCGGCTTCAATGCGCAGCGCCTCCCACTTGAAATAGGTATCGACCTCCAGCAGAGTGCGGGTGGTATACCCCGCTGCCTTGGCGGCTTTGCGAATGGCATCACACGCCTCACCCAGTTGCAGCGGCTCCTCACCGCTCACCAGGTAACAGGGGAGGAGCTTACGGCGTAACTGTTCGGAGAGCTGGTCGCTATTCAGGCGCATCGTGATTTACGGCGCAGTGAGGGTGGTGAGGGTGGCGAGAGTGCGCACCATGCGTCCGACCAGGTCGCGCCGCATCTCTTCGCGCAGCAGCTCCTCTTGGTCTTGGGTGCCGAGCAACTGCTCTTGCAGGTTGAGGAGAGAGCGCTCGACGACGAGTGCCTGCTCATTGCCCCATCGCTCGCCGTCGCGCTGTTGCAGGGTGAAGCGCACCCCCTCAAACAGGGCATACTCCGCTGCCCGTCCGCGCTGATCGACCGAGAGAACTTGACGCTGGCGGTCGCGGGCAGTAATGCGGAGGGTACTCTGGGCGCTCTGCGGGGTATCGCTGAGGGTGACTCCGGCGGCCTGCAGCAGCCGTTCCAGGAGGGGACGTAGCGGATCGTGGGCGGGGAGTCCCTGAATCTGCATCGGGGAGAGTTCAGGCGGCAGGGTGAGCGCCCCGCGCAGTTGAAAGCCACAGCCACTCGGGAGCAGCAGGAGTAGCAGCAGCGGGAGCCAGAGGGTGCGTGCGTGGATCATCGTTCAGCCGACAACCAAGTTCACCAGTTTGCCCGGCACCACAATCACCTTGCGCAGGGTTCCTTGGGCGACGAAGCGGGCGACATGCTCCTCACCAAGGGCCATCTGTTCGATCTGCTCGCGCTGGGCAGCGGCGGGTAGCCAGATTTTACCGCGCACCTTACCGTTGACCTGGACGATATATTGCAAAGTCTCCTGCACCAGTGCCGACTCATCGACCTCGGGCCAGCGGGCGCTCAGGATCTCCTCGCCATAGCCGAGTTCGCGCCATAGATAGTGGGTAATATGGGGGGCTATCGGGGCGAGGAGACACAGCACCAGCCCTAACCCCTCATGCAGGATCGCCGTATCTTCGCGCCCGATTGCGGCGGCGCTCTCCCCCCCAAGCCGTTTGTAGAGGGCGTTAATCATCGACATGCAGGCGGAGATGACGGTGTTAAACTGGTGGCGCTGGTAGTCGAAGAGTGCTTTTTTCAGGTGGTTGTGCAGCTCCCGGCGAACCGCCTGTTGCGCCTCGTTATAGGGGGGGGCGGCGGCGCGGGCATCAAAGACACGCAGCCGTTCCGCATGACCGGCAGCGAGGTTCCACAGCCGTTTGATGAAGCGGTGCGAGCCTTCCACCCCTTCGTCAGACCACTCCAGCGACTGGTCGGGGGGAGAGGTGAACATGGTGTAGAGGCGCACGGTGTCGGCCCCGTAGCGCTCCACCAGAGTCTGCGGATCGACCCCGTTGTTTTTCGACTTGGCCATCTTCTCCATTCCGCCCGCCTCCACCGGC
>SLIM01000077.1 GCA_007135625.1 Gammaproteobacteria bacterium | reverse complement strand
TGTTCTATCGCGTCGAGACCGATGAGCTCGCCCGGCAGATGGAAGCCGAGGAGATGTTCGCCACCATTTTCACTGCATAGATAACTCTTTACGGAGCCGGTTTTTACCACATAGATGCTATGAAATGACTCTCCCCCACGAAACAGATAGTCACCCCGATGCATTGGACGCCCGCGCCGAATGATTGCGTCCAACTGCTCGACCTCGCCTTGGCTCAACCCCACGGGCAGGCACAGTGAGTTCAAATTGCAGTTTTTACAGGCAGTTTTGATGTTTTCCAGAGATATAACCTTGTTATTTGTCACGCCAAGCTCCAAGCAGCTAATCAGTTACGCCCAACCTATAACCAACTTAGTTGATCTGGATCAACATTTCAGCTCTTTTTTATTTATGCTTTTTATGAAGTGGCAGGGTGACAGGGTGATGTTGCTGCCACAAGATGCCGTAGGTCGCTCCATATCACCAGGGTGCGACGCAAAGTGAAGCTCTGGGCAGCACGACACGACTTCGGAAGGAGGTGATGGGTCGCTCCGGGGCGGTGACAAGTAGCCTGAAGCACCGCCCTACAAGGCGTTGCACGCCGGTTTGAGTCGCACCCCATTCATCATTCCCAATTCATCATTCCCTCTGTTCCCTGTATACTAGGCCGCGCACCCTGCCGTTGGGCCTTGCCACCACCTGGCCATAGGGTGTGCCGTGACTGCCGAGCGGTCTCTTCTGAACTGACAAATGGCTTGATTTCATGGAAAAAACACCCTTACAACCCGACGTTTCGACTTTTCAGGGGCTACTCTTCGCGCTAGAGCGCTACTGGGCCGATCAGGGCTGCGTCATCCTCCAGCCCTACGACATGGAGATGGGCGCAGGTACCTTTCACCCGGCGACCTTTTTGCGCTCAATCGGCCCCGAGCCGTGGCGCTGCGCTTATGTTCAGCCCTCGCGCCGTCCCACCGATGGACGCTACGGCGAGAACCCCAACCGCTTGCAGCATTATTACCAGTACCAGGTGATTCTCAAGCCCTCGCCCAGCGATATTCAGGAGCGCTACCTCGATTCCCTGCGGATGCTGGGCATTGATCCGCTGATCCACGACATTCGCTTCGTCGAGGATAACTGGGAGTCGCCGACACTGGGAGCTTGGGGATTGGGTTGGGAGGTGTGGCTTAACGGCATGGAGGTGACGCAGTTCACCTATTTCCAGCAGGTTGGCGGTCTCGACTGCCGCCCGGTGAGCGGAGAGATCACCTACGGCCTGGAGCGCATCGCGATGTATCTGCAAGGGGTGGAGAGCCTCTTTGACCTGGTCTGGACCCGTGGCCCCCAGGGGACGGTGCGCTATGGCGATGTCTTTCACCAAAATGAGGTGGAGCAGTCGGCCTACAACTTTGAGCATGCCGATGTGCCAGCACTGTTCGCCCTCTTCGACCACAGCGAACAGCAGTCGCTGGCGCTGATTGCGCAGGGGCTACCGCTGCCGGCTTACGAGCAGATCCTCAAGGCCTCACACGCCTTCAACCTGCTGGATGCCCGCCACGCCATTTCGGTCACCGAGCGGCAGCGCTTTATCCTGCGGGTTCGCACCCTAGCGCGGGCGGTGGCGCAGGCCTACTACGAACGGCGCGAGGGGCTGGGTTTTCCGATGTGCCATTCGCTACCGGAGGAGAGCAGCGATGCTAACGCATAGAGATCTGTTAATCGAGATCGGCACCGAGGAGCTGCCGCCCAAGGCGCTGCTGCGCCTCTCCGAGGCCTTCACCCAAGGGGTTTGTGACGGACTGCAAAAGCTTGAGATTGCGCACGGCGAGGTGAGGAGCTACGCCACCCCGCGCCGTCTTGCGCTGCTAGTGAGTGCGGTGGCGCAGGGACAGCCCGACCACGAGGTGGAGCGGCGCGGTCCGGCCCTGGCCGCCGCCTTTGATGGCGACGGCAACCCGAGCAAAGCGCTGCTCGGCTTCTGCCGCTCCTGCGGGGCGACTCCCGAGCAGTTGCAACGGGTCGCGACCCCCAAGGGGGAGTGGCTGGTGTTTCGCAAGCGGGAGCTGGGGCGCAACCTTGAGGAGCTGCTCCCGAGCCTGCTGCAACAAGCGGTGGAGCGGCTACCGATCCCCAAGCGGATGCGCTGGGGGAGTGGTGAGGAGCAGTTTGTTCGCCCGGTTCACTGGCTAGTGGTAATGTATGGCAACCAGGTGCTGCCCTGCACCCTGCTCGGCCAGGAGAGCAGTAACCTCACTTACGGCCATCGCTTCCACCACCCCCAGCCGATTCAGCTCGATCAGGCCAGCGACTACGAGGCGCTGCTGCTGGAGCCGGGGCGGGTGATCGCCGATTTTGCGCTGCGCCGCGCCAAGATTCGCACTCTCGCCAACGCCGCTGCCGAGAAGGTCGGGGCGGTTGCGGTGATTGATGAGGAGCTGCTCGATGAGGTGACCGCGCTGAACGAGTGGCCGGTGCCGGTAGTCGGTGGCTTCGAATCCCGCTTCCTGGAGGTGCCCGCCGAGGTGCTGATTGAGGCGATGCAGGATCACCAGAAGTATTTTCCGATGGTCGCTGCCAACGGCACCCTGGCCCCCCGCTTTATCACCATCGCCAACATTGAAAGCCGCGACCCGGAGAAGGTGGTTGCCGGTAATGAGCGGGTGATCCGTCCGCGCTTCAGCGATGCCGCCTTCTTTTGGGAGCAAGACCGCAAACATCCACTGGAATCGCGCCTGGAGTCGCTTCAGGGTGTGGTGTTTCAGGCCCGACTCGGCACCCTCTACGACAAGACCCAGCGGGTCGTAGCGTTGGCCGAGCGCTGGGCGGGAGAGTGCGGAGGCGACGTGGTCAAAGCGCGACGGGCGGCGCTGCTCTGCAAATGTGACCTCCTCACCCAGATGGTCTATGAGTTCACCGACCTGCAAGGGGTGATGGGGCGCTACTACGCCCTGCACGATGGCGAGGATCGCGAAGTGGCGATGGCGCTCGATGAGGTCTACAAACCGCGCTTCGCCGGTGACACCCTCCCCACCACCCCGAGCGGGCGGATGGTGGCACTGGCCGATCGCATCGACACCCTAATCGGGATCTTCGCCGCCGGACAGCGACCCACCGGCGAAAAAGACCCCTTCGGCCTGCGCCGCGCCGCACTCGGGGTGCTGCGCATTCTGATTGAGACCCCGCTGGGGCTGGATCTGCGCGAGATGCTCACCTTCGCCTACGCCCAACTCCCCGCCGGACTCGGCACCCCGGAGGCGGCCGAAGAGACCCTGCACTACATCATGGAGCGGCTACGCGCCTACTACCACGAACAGGGGATCACCCCCGATGTCATTGAGTCGGTCATGGCCTGCGATGCCACCCGCCCGATGGACTTTGACCGCCGCATTCATGGCGTAACCCGCTTCTTTGAGCTGCCCGAAGCGGCCAGCCTGGCGGCGGCCAATAAGCGCATCGCCAATATCCTGCGCAAGGCCGAGCAGCCGATCCCGCAGCAGGTCGTCCCGGAGCAGCTCCAGGAGCCGGCCGAGCAGGCGCTATTTAGCCGCTTGCAGCAGATTGAGGAGGCGGCGCTGCCGCTGCTCACCCAGGGCGAGTATGCCGCTGCCCTTGCGCAGATGGCGACCCTGCGCGAGCCGGTAGACCACTTTTTTGATGCCGTGATGGTGATGGCCGAAGAGCCGGCGATTCGCGCCAACCGCTTGGCGCTATTGCAGCGCTTCGCCGCGCTCTTCCTGCGCGTCGCCGATCTGTCGAGGTTACAACATGGATGAGCAGCACCGCGACTCTTGGGCGCAGATGCTCGCTGCGGTGCAGGCGTTTCACGACAAACACCGCTTTCGCGAGCAGGGGGGCGAAGAGATGACCTACCGCATCGCGCTAATGGCCGAAGAGTTGGGGGAGATCTCCTCCTGCGTCACCAAAGGTAAGAGCCAGGAGGAGCTGGCCGAGGAGGTGGCCGACCTGCTGATCCTGGTGATGGGGACGGCGATTGCCAAGGAGTTCGACCTGAACCACGCCTTTTGGCAAAAAATGGAGCGGCTGATGCAGCGCCAGGCGCGAATAGTCGAGGGGCGGGTACGGGTCTCGGAGTTTCGTGGAGAGTCGTGATGGAGCGCCTGGTGATACTCGACCGCGATGGGGTCATTAACCGCGACTCCGCCGCTTTCATCAAATCCCCCAGCGAGTGGCAACCGCTCCCCGGCAGCCTGGAGGCGCTGCGCCTGCTGCACCAGCACGACTATCGGGTAGCGGTCGCCTCCAACCAGTCGGGAATCGCACGCGGACTGTTGAGCGAGAGTACCCTACAAGCGATTCACCAGCGAATGTGCGAACAGGTAGCCGAGGCGGGTGGGCAGATTGCCGCAATCCACTACTGCCCGCACGCCCCCGAAGCGCACTGTCGCTGTCGTAAGCCGCAACCGGGGCTACTGCTGGCCATTGCCGAGCGCTTTCGGGTGGCCCTCGCCAGCGTCCCCTTCGTGGGCGATCGCCCCTCCGACCTCGCCGCCGCCACCGCCGCCGGTGCCAGACCGGTGCTGGTGCGTAGCGGCCACGGCCAGCAGTGCGCAGCAGAGCTGCCCGCCGGACACAGCGTTGCGATCTACGACGACCTGCTCGCCTTCGCCCGACAACTGACCCACAGCAGGCAATGATCGCTACCCATGAATCCGCTCTTACTCTACCTCCGCTCCCTGCTCTTCTACCTGTTTCTGTTTGCCATCACGATATTTTATGGTACGTTACTCGGCACCATCGGCTGGTTCCTCCGGCTCTCGCTACGCCATCGCCTCGCCCGCAGTTGGGCGCGGCTAGGGCTAGCGGGACTGCGCCTACTGTGTGGTCTTGACTACCGGGTGCAAGGATTGGAACAGCTCGCCACGCTGCCCAATGCGGTGGTTCTGGTGAAACACCAGTCGGCCTGGGAGACTCTGGCTCTGCGTCTGCTGCTCCCGCTGCACCACACCCCGATCCTGAAGCGGGAGCTGCTCTGGCTCCCCTTCTTCGGCTGGGCGCTGGCCGCCTGCCACCCGATTGCCATCAACCGGGGTACACCCAAGCAGGCACTCAAACAGGTGCTGCGCGAGGGTGGCGAACGGATAGCACGCGGCGAGTGGCTACTCCTCTTCCCAGAGGGGACTCGGGTAGCTCCCGGTCAGCGCCACCGCTACGGAGCCAGCGGCGCAATGATTGCCAAACGCAGCGGGGTAGCGGTGGTTCCGGTGGTTCATAACGCCGGGGTATTTTGGGGGCGTAACGCCTTCATAAAATATCCAGGAACCATTGATCTCCGCTTTGGCCCGCCAATGGCCACTAGCGAACACTCTGCCCAGCAGATCACCGACGCCGTTGAGGCGTGGATTGAGGGCGAACTGGCAGCTCTTCCACAGCAGGCCGGTAAACCGCGAGCAGAACCGTAACCCATTCCTGAACAAAACGACTACCTAGGGGATCGAGAGATGGAGCGAGAAAAAGCGTTTAAAACAATGTGTAGCCTGCTACAGATTATGCTCAAGAACGACGGCTCAGACATGTTCATCACCGCAGACTTCCCACCTGCAATGAAAGTTAAGGGGGTGATGACCCCAATCGGTAAACAGCCGCTGAAGCCCGCCGATGCCAGCGCCCTGACCCGCAGCCTAATGAATGAGAAGCAGCTCAAGGAGTTTGACGAGACCTTGGAGTGCAACTTCGCGATCGCCCCCGAGGGGGTCGGGCGCTTTCGCTGCAACGCTTTTGTGCAGCGTAGCTGTGAAGGGTTGGTGGCGCGTACCATCACCAGCGAAGTACCCAATCTGGAGGCGCTCAACCTGCCGCCAGTCTTTAAGGAGATTATTTCCCATAAAAATGGGTTAGTTCTTATGGTGGGCGGAACCGGATCGGGCAAATCGACCACGATGGCGGCGATGATCGACTACCGCAACGCCACCAGCAAAGGGCATATTATCACCCTGGAAGATCCTATTGAGTATGTCCACCCCCATAAGAACTGCGTCGTCATGCAGCGTGAGATCGGAGTCGATAGCCACGACTGGGAGGCGGCGCTGCACAACACCCTGCGGCAGGCCCCCGATGTGATTCTGCTGGGGGAGATTCGCAGCAAAGAGACGATGGAGTTTGCGCTGGAGTGCGCCCAGACCGGTCACCTCGCCCTCGCCACCCTGCACGCCAATAACGCCAACCAGACGCTCGACCGTGTCGCCGCCTTCTTCCCTCCGGAAAAGGTAAAAAAGCTCTTCGCCGATATGTCGCTCAATGTTCGCGCCATCGTCTCCCAGCGCCTGATTAAGACCAAAAGTGGCGGACGCTGCGCCGCGATTGAGATTCTACTCAACTCGCCGCTAATCGCCGACCTGATGATTAACATGGATGTCGGCGGCATTAAGCCGATTATGGCCAAGTCGCGTGAAATCGGCATGCAGACCTTCGACCAGGCGCTCTTCGATCTGATGACTGCGGGGAAGATCGACGAAGAGACCGCCCTCGCCAACTCCGACTCTCCCAACGAGCTGCGCCTGCGCATCAAGCTGGAGGGGCAGAAAGCAGGTGATGGAATCGGTATCGACCACCTCAGCCTGGAGTCCAACGAAGAGGAGGAGGAGCCGTAACGCCTACTCCCCACGCTGCTCGGCTCAAGCCCGCAGGCGACGCATAAAGCCGATAATACGATTCGAAAGGAGCCGTATAACGCCTACTCCCCACGCTGCTCGGCTCAAGCCCGCAGGCGACGCATAAAGCCGATAATACGATTCGAAAGAGTCGTATCGGTTGGGGGTTGCTTGCTCTCCTCAACCTGATGGCGGCGGGTTAGCTCTGGAACAGCCTTCAAAGTTCGGTAGCGCTCCACCGCATCGCGAATGCTCTTGGCAACCAACTTACGCCGTACCGGCTTAGGCAGAAAACGGTGTACCTGCCCCTCGTTAATCGAACCGACAATCGCCTCCAGATCGGAATAACCGGCCAATAGCAGGCGCATGGTATTGGGGGCGATCTGGCGCACCTCGCGCAGTAGCTCCACCCCAGTAATGGCCGGCATCCGCTGATCACTGATCACCGCCTGCACCTTATTACCCCGCAAAAACTCCAGCGCCTCATGACCGCTGGTAAAGCTCTTCACTTCGTACTCGGTACGAAACATCATGCGCGCAGACGCTGGCATCCCTGCGAGGAGAGGATCTCCGCTGCATCGTTAACCGACTGCTGCGGCGAGAGCGGCGGGGCACCAACCAGCAAATCATTCAAGTGGCTCATCACGCACGACCTTTAACGTAGTTATATCGCTACAGGATAAAGGATCTCTGTGACAACCTCGCGACAGTGGAGAGGCTAACGCACCCTCAAGGCTAGCATATTCCCCCCAACCGCTCTACAATCTCCCTACCACTGCTCTCCACCTTGGACTAATCCACTATGCCACTAACGGTCGTACTTGCTCAAATCAATCTCAAAGTTGGTGATCTTACCGGCAACGCCCAGCGCATCACCGCTGCCGCAGTTGAAGCGCGGGAGCGGCTCGGGGCCGATGCCATTCTCTTCCCCGAGCTGGCACTCACCGGCTATCCGCCGGAGGATCTACTCCTGCGCAGCGACTTTCTCGACCAGTGCGAAGCCACCCTCGCAGAGCTGCAAGCCACCCTCCACGGTATCCACCTAATCCTCGGCTATCCACGCCGCCGCGACGGCGTGCTGCTCAATGCCGCCGGGGTGTTTTACAACGGCGAGCGGGTGGCGGAGTACTACAAGGCGCTGCTCCCCAACTACAGCGTCTTTGACGAAAAACGTTATTTCGAACCGGGGGGAACCCCCTGTGTGGTGACCATCAAGGGGGTGGCGGTTGCCCTGACCATCTGCGAAGATATCTGGTTTCGTGAACCGGCGCTGCGAGCGGCGGCGGCGGGGGCGGAGCTGCTGCTGAACCTTAACGCCTCACCGTTTCACACCGGCAAATCACCAGAGCGCGAGGAGCTGCTGCGCAAGCGGGCGCTGGAGAGCGGCCTGGATATTGCCTACGTCAATTTGGTGGGCGGACAAGATGAGCTGGTGTTTGATGGCGGTAGCTTGGTGATGGGACGCGATGGCCGCCTCTGCCAGCGCGGCCCCGCCTTTGCAGAGGCACTGATTCCGGTGCAGTTTGGCCCGCAGGGACCACTGCCGGGAGCGGTGGCTGCCCACTGCGAGGAGGTCGAGGCGGTCTATCGGGCGCTGCTGCTGGGGGTGCGTGACTATGCGCGTAAAAATGGTTTTCAGGGGGCGGTGCTGGGTCTCTCCGGGGGGATCGACTCGGCGGTGACGCTGGCCCTGGCGGTAGCCGCGCTCGGGGCGGAGCAGGTTGAAGTGGTACTGATGCCGTCGCGCCACACCGCCGAAATGAGCAATCAGGATGCCATCGCCGAGGCCGAGGCGCTGGGGGTGCGGCACACCACCCTCCCGATTGAGCCGGCCTTTGCAACGCTGTTGCAGATGCTGCAACCGCTCTTTGCGGGGCTACCGCCGGATGTGACCGAGGAGAATCTACAGGCCCGCTGTCGCGGCATTCTGCTTATGGCGATTAGCAATAAGCAGGGGCGGATTTTGCTGACCACCGGCAACAAGAGCGAAATGGCGGTCGGCTATGCCACCCTGTATGGCGATATGGCGGGGGGCTTCGCACCGCTAAAAGATGTCCCCAAGCTGCTGGTCTACCGCCTCGCCGCCTATATGAACCGCGAGCGGGAGATTATTCCGCAGCGGGTGATTGAACGCCCCCCGAGCGCTGAACTTGCCCCCGATCAGCGCGATAGCGACAGCCTCCCCCCCTACTCCCTGCTAGATCCGATTCTGGAGCGCTATATCGAACAGGATCAGGGGGTTGCAGAGATTATCGCCGCCGGATTCGACCCCGCTACGGTGGCCCGTATTATCGCGCTGGTAGACCGCAACGAGTATAAACGCCGTCAGGCCCCGCCGGGGGTCAAAATCACCCGCCGCGCCTTTGGGCGGGATCGGCGCTACCCCCTCACCAACGGCTTCTCCGCAACCCTCTAAGGAGCCAAGATGTCGCAACGTCAACAGATCTACGCCCTGCTCATCCTCCTCATCGCCGCTAGTCTCGGCTGGCTGCTGGGGCGGGCACCGCTGTTTGACCATATCAACTACTTGGTACAAGACCATCTAATGGCCCACACCACGGCAGCGAGTCGCAGCAGTGAGGTGGTCATTATCGGGATCGACGATGCCACCAGCGAAGCCTTTCCCGAGCCGATTGTGATGTGGCACCGCTATCTGGCCGGGGTGATTGAGGGGGCGGTACTCGGCGAGGCGCGGGCGCTGGGGATCGATCTGATCCCGGCAATCTCCCTCGACTGGCTCGACCCCGAGCTGGATCGGGCGCTGTTTCGCGCCTTGCGCCTCGCCCAGCGCAGCGATGTTGCGGTGATTCTCGGCTACGACTCCGGCGAGCAGGGCAAGGCCCCGCTACGCAAGTTTCAGATGGCTGCCAGCGGGCTAGGCTACCTCAACCTGTGGCCAGATCGAGATGGGATGGTGCGCAGTTATCGCCTTACCCAGCTCGACAGCGAGGGACGGCGCTACCCCTCCCTCGCCGGAGCGCTGTTGCAGCAGAACGGACAGTCCTACGACCCAGAGGCTACCCCCTACATCGACTTTCGCCTCTCGCCGCCGCCGATTATCTCTATGCAAGAGCTGTATCAGCGGCAGCAGGCGGGCGATGTGACGTGGCTGCAACAGCACCTAGCGGGCAAGACCCTGCTGCTGGGGATTACCACCCGCGCACTGCATGACCACCACACCGCCCCCCCCTCCCCGGCCACCGCTGGAGAGTCCTGGATCTATGGGGTGATGCTCCACGCCCTCACCCTAGAGGCGGCCTACGCCGATGCCCTACTGCGCCCCCCTCCCCCCTGGCTGGGGTGGCTGGTTTTTCCGGTCGCGCTGCTCACCGCCCTGCTCTTTCTGCGCCTCCCCCCGTGGCGGGCCGCCGCGCTGGTGCTGCTGTTCGCCGCGCTGCTGGCGCTGGGGGTGGTCTACGCCCTGCTCTACCAGCGGCTGCTGATTCCGGCCGCGCCGCTGCTCACGGCGATTCTGCTGCCCGGCCTGCTTACCGGGCTGCAACGCTATATGGTGGAGTATCAGCAGTTTCGCCGTCTGCAACGCTACTTCAAGAGCTATGTCAGCCCCGAGGTGATGCGTGAGATTATCGACCACCCGGAGGATCTCTCCCTTGGCGGTAGTACCGTTACCGCAACCATTATGTTTACCGACATTCGCAACTTCACCACCCTCTCAGAACGTATGCGGCCGGAGGATGTGGTGGCCGGGCTGAACCGCTACTTTGCGGCGATGACGCACAGCGTAATCGAACACGGCGGCTACTTGAATCGCTATCTGGGAGATGGTATTCTGGCGATCTTCGGCGCTCCCGCCCGGCTGCCGCACGACGGTGCAGCAGCGGCGGTGGAGAGCGCTCTGGAGATGCAGCGGCGACTGCGTGCGTTGAACCGCAGCGGTCTCTTTCCGGGGATCGAAGCGATTGAGATCGGCATCGGCATCCATACCGGCGAGGCGATTGTCGGCAATATCGGCTGCGCTGAAAAGATGGACTACTCCATTATTGGTGATGCGGTCAATCTCGCCTCGCGCATCGAAAGCAAGACAAAGGAGCTGGTTTCGCCTATCCTAATCAGTGAGCGGACGAAACAGCGACTGGGCGAGGGCTACCTAACGGAGTTTGTTGGCTCCGTCCATGTTAAAGGTCGCGAACAGGCCGTTAATCTCTATCAAGTACTGGACCGAGGAGAACCGATCCCATGAGAAGACTTTACTCTTTTATCGTAACCGCTGCACTGGCGCTAGCCATGCTCCTGACCACAACCGCATTTGCTGCACTGAATGACTACGGCATGGTGCTGGATCTGGAGGGCGAGCTGGTCATCGTGCGTCAGGGGGAGGAGATTGCTGGCGACCTCGGCGATACCCTCTTCGTCGATGACCAACTGATTGTCGCCGCGAAGGCCCGCGTCACCGTCGTCACCTATCTCGACTGCCAGGAGTTTCACCTGAGCGGCCCGGCAGAGGTTCGAATCACTTGGGAGGGGTTTCAGACCGCCAGTCAGAGCCAGAGCAACCTGATCAGCGGTCGCAACCTACCCGTCTGCTATAGCCAAGAAGATCTCCGCTTTAGTGACTCGCAGATGGTCGGGGGCTTGGTGCTGCGCGGTGCCGCTAACGATCCGGTCGCTGCACTGCGTCAGGAGTTTGCGCACGGTGAGGCGAGCATCAGCACCCTGATGACCCTGATCATGCACGACCTTGCCAACGGTGAGCTGGAGCGTGCTAGCCACTACCTGGAAGCACTCCACAGCCGGGTTCCCGGTACCCCTTTTGTTGCCAGGATGGAGCGGCAGATCGCCGAGCAGACTGCCCAACGGTAGCACGACGTACAGAGCGAGTGAGCCGTCACCACCCAACGCAGTAGAGCGTAGGCCGCCCTTTTTAGGGCGGCCTGCTGTCTCGCAGCTCGTCTACACTCTATTTTGATCTCCATTTAGGCAGGCAAATCAAGCGCAATAATACAATGGATAACAGAAGCTTTTTACGCGACCACTCCGAAGAACTCAATTCTGCTCTAAAGGCGATTGATTTCTGTATCATTCTTATCACACTGGGCATTTCTCTAGCGCTTCGCGGTATCTCACCAAACGCCTCACTACTCCTGACTGGGGCACTCGCTGCTGCGCTCTTCCTCTTCATCGCCTCGAATCGCCGCCTTTATACCTCATGGCGAATGGGGACGATTTACCAAGAGATCTCCGAGATCTGGATCGCTTGGAGTCTCACCTTCACCCTTCTGATTACCCTTGCCTTTTTATTTAAGGTGACCGCCGACTACTCGCGCATCGCCACCACCCTCTGGTTCTTCCTCGCACCGATCGCCCTTAGCCTGCTGCGTATCGCGGTGCGCTCAGGACTGCGACAACTGCGCGGCTACCGGC
>SLIM01000135.1 GCA_007135625.1 Gammaproteobacteria bacterium | reverse complement strand
CATTGAGGGGGTCGGTTGCAGGTAGTGGGGGTAGAGGTTGCCCAGCAGCGCGGTGGTAAAGAGCGGAAATTCACTATCAATATTGTATTGAATGCGACCGGTAAGAAAGGCGAAGGACTCTATCAGGCGCTCGACGTGAGGGTCGGGCGAGGTGGTCTCATCAAGTTGCAGACGCGCCCCGATCTTGGGGTAACGCTCGGCAAAGGCGCGGCCCGCCTGACGTAGATAGGCCAGCTCCTGGGCGTAGTAGTGGAGCAGCAGGTCATCTTTGGAGGCGGTCAAGGGTTCATCTCCTCTCGGGCGTTTTTGGCGTTAATCAGCGCAGGACTGGGCGGATCTCAAACTGCCGCTCCTGAAGATCGATCAGGAGTACCTCGAAGGGGTCGAGCCGCGCCCGGTGTACCCCTTCGCTCGCATAGTTGGCAAAGACGAGTAGGGCCTGCGCCCCCTTGGTACCGCGCAGTGGAAAGAGGGGGATCACCTGTCCGGGCGCAATTTCCCACTCCCAGGTAAAGAACTCCGAGGGATGGTCACGCTTCAACTGCTCACGCTCGCTGAACCATTGACGGGCCGACATCTCCAGCAGCTTCTCCACCAACTCCGGCTCGTAGATAATCACTAGATCAAAAGCAACCGATTGATTCTGGTTGGTGTTCTCGGCATTCAAAAAATAGAGCGCTTTGGTCTGCACCACGGGCGGTTCGTACCAGGGGTTGAGTGCGCACCCCCCCAACGCCAGCGCCAGCAGCAACGCTCCGCCGCTGCGCCGGGCCGCCGTCACGGCCCCTCCTGGCGAATCACTCGAACCCGCAGTTCATGCTCCGTCAGGTGCAGCAGCAGCTCTTCAAAGGGTCCGAGACGCACGCGGTGGAGTCCGGGGGTGGTGTAGCGGGCAAACAGCAGCAGCCCCTCGGCCTGTCTCGCTGCTTTGGGGATCTCGAAGGGTTCCAGGGTGTCGCCGGGTACCACCTCCCAGCTCCAGACTTGAAGATGGAACGGAAAATCCTGTTGAAGCTGCTGGCGCTGACCAAACCACTCCCATGCGGCAATGCGGCTGAGGCGCTGGAGCAGTGCCATCTCGTTCACCGCCACCAGATCAATCGCCACCGGAGTATTGCGATTGGCGTTCTCATCGACCTGAAAGTGGAGCAGACGGCTCTCCAGGGTGGTGCCGCACCCCGCTAGCAGCGAGAGTAGAGCGAGGAGCAGAAAAACTCTCGAAAGCAGATTGATCACCCTCAGATACCCCTTAAAACTCCATCCGAAAACCACCCATAATCGAGTGGCTGCTCATCTGCTCCATCCCCAGCAGAGTCTGGTAGTTGAAGTAGGCAAACTTCCCCTTGCCCAGCGCCATCGAGGCCCCTAGCCCAAGATTGAAGTATTGGCTATCGCGCTCATCGCTCTGCAGGGTGAAGCCGACCCGCCCCTGATCCTCCAGAAAGCGCCCGTGCATAGTCCGCGCTCCATCCTCACGCTCGTGGAGCCACTCCAAGGAGAGTTGGGGGGAGAGCGCCCGCCCAGCGCCTAGATCCAGCTCGGTGGAGAGCTGCACACCAAGCCCCAAGCGCATGGAGCGCACCTCGTGGCGATCCATCGCCACCGCCAGCCCGCTACCGGGAGCCTCCGGGTTAGCCATCCGTTCGCGAAAGCTGCCGACCCCCAGATCGACGATCTCTACGCTCAGCGTGGGGGTGACGGTGAGCGCTGCGTAGTGGAGGTGGTAACCACCACTGAGACCCAGCAGCTTTTGCCGCCCGCGCGGAGTGCTGTGTGCCTGCTGATCGACCGCCTCCTCGCCGAGAGCGTACTGAATGTAGCGGCGGCTGTTGTAGTCTACCCGGCCAATACTGTAGAGCAGATCGACATAGTATTCCTTGGGTTGATAGAAGGTGCCGTAGAGGCTAAAACTGAGCTGGTCAGCGGAGATTTTGCCACGCTCCTGGTCGAGTGAGGCCTCCGCCTGGGCATAACCTAGTGCAGTGCCAAGAATAAAGCGATCCGAGAAGCGGTAGTCGATACCGGCGCTAAGGCCCACCTCACCGAGATCAAAACCACTCTCCCGTGCCGTCGTATCCCGCTCACTGATGCCGACATGACCGTTGACAAAAATCCCTAAGCGATAGAGATCAAAAGCGTGGGCAGCGCCCGGAGGTAGCCCTCCGCCCATCTCGGTACCCGCCTTGGGGGCACCCTCAAGCTGAAACTGCGCCCCGGAGGTGACCGGCAGGGGTGCCCCGGCAAGGCTAATGCCGAGATCCCGCAGATCGAGGCCAAAGGTGCCGCTACGCAGCGCCATCAGACGGCTGGAGAGGTTACTGATCTGACGAAAACCGGCATCAAAACCGATATGTCCCAACACCGCATACTCCTCGGGCGCCCACTGCTGAAGTGCATCGGCGACACCCAAAGGATTGCTCTGGGTTGCCACCAGCAGCTCGACACAGCGGGCCTGCAGATCCTCACTCGCCTTGCCCGATTGGCAGAGGGTACCTACTACCCGCGCCATCTCCTGCTGCACGGGGTTGGCAGCGACCGCCATCAGCGCCTCAATGGCCTGATTGGTTGAGACATTATCGAGAATGCGCACCTCCGCGACGGCCTGCCCGAGAGTCGCCCCGCCGGTGGGGTTGAGCAGCCGCACCCAAAACGACTCCTCCCCCTCAATCACCTCATCGTCGATAATCGGCACCTGAAAGCTCTTCGCGGACATATCGCCCGACTCCCAACGCAAGGTACCACTGACCGCGCTATAGTCCTCCCCGGCCAGGGCGCTCCCCTCTTCGGTGCGGTACTCGACCGTGACCACGCCATCGCTACCGTTAGTGCGCAGTACGCTAATGACGACCATCCCATCCTGCTCGCCAATGGTAAACTCAGCGCGGTTAAAGCTAAGCATACCGGGTACTGCATCATCCACAATAACCACCTCGGTGGTACCCTGTTCACCAATCGTCGCCCGCACCGGATCACGCAACGTCAGGATAAAAAACTCATTCTCCTCATAAATATCGTCATTAAGAATCGGCACGGTGAAGCTCTTCGGCTGCTTATCGTCTGCCGCCCAAGTCAGGGTACCTTCAGTATGGGTATAATCCT
>SLIM01000308.1 GCA_007135625.1 Gammaproteobacteria bacterium | reverse complement strand
TCGCACCTCGAACTTCGAACCTTAAAACTTAACCCTTAACCCTTAACCCTTAACCCTTAACCCTTAACCCTTAACCCTTAACCCTTAACCCTTAACCCTTAACCCTTAGGAGTACCGTGCTGATGAGTGAGGAACGTAGAGCGTTAATTGAAAGTCGTTTGGCGGTGTTGTCGCCGCGCCATCTGGAGATCACCGACGAGAGCCATCGCCATGCCGGTCATGCGTCGGCGAAGGGGGGTGGGCATTTTGTGGTGACGGTGGTTTCCGAGATGTTTGCCGGGAAGAGTCTATTGCAGCGCCACCGCATGGTATATGCCGCGATGGGGGATGCCATGGAGCAGCAGATTCACGCCTTGAGTATTACGGCGAAGACCCCTGATGAAGCGGGGCTTAATTGAGCGGAATCCGCTCTCCCCAAGGTACCGGTCGCCGCCCCTTAACCAGCCACAGTACCGGATAAGCGGGGGGAGTGGCGGGAAATTCTCCATCCCCATCGGTAAAGTAGACCAGCGCTTGCGGGCGCAGGTCTTGACGCTCGATCCAGTCAAAAACGGGAGTGAAACAGGTTCCCCCTTGGCCGCTAATCCCCGCCGGTAGGGCGAAGTGATCCCACGGCTCAAAGATCCAGGGGACGTTCGGGGCGAGCTGACTATCACACGCCAGCAGGGTAATACGCGCCCGCAGTTGCCCCTTAATGGCATCGATTTCGGCGACGAACTCGGCATACTCCGCCGCTTTAATTGAAGCGCTGGTGTCGAGAGCAATCACCAGATCGATCTCTTTGGAGCGCAGGCTCGGCAGGATAAAATCCCCATGACGGCGTGAGGGGCGCATGTAGCTATACGCCTCTCGCCCGCTACTGTTCAGGTAGTGGGCGAGGAGCATTCGCCACGGTAACTGCGGCTGAAGCAGGTGGTCGAGAAGACGGGCCAGGGTGCCGTGCAGACGGCCCGCCTGCATCGCCTGCTGGGCCGCCCCGGCCATCCGTTGCTGCCATTGAATGCGGAGGGTTTCGCGCTCATCCGGGGTGAGCGGCTGCGGCTGGCCCGTGTTGCCGGATGACGGCTCTGCCTCCGGCGGCGGGGTTCCCCCCTGCTCGCTCTCACTGCGGTCATAGAGGTGGTGGTCGGGCTGCTCGCTCTCCGGGTTCTCCTCCAGCAGCGGATAGATCTCTTCGGCGGTCAGACCGCGATACTCCTCAATCACTACATAACCGGGAGCCGGCTGTAGTCCCTCCTCTTGCAGCAGTGGATTGATCGCCAAATCACACGCCAAGTCCCAACGGAGCTTGTTGCGGTGGTGGCGGCGGGCGAAGTGGGAGAGGCCGCAGTGGAGTGCTTCATGGGCGACAATAAACTGAGTCTGCGCCGGGGAGAGCTGGTCGATGTAGGCGGGGTTGTAGTAGAAGGTGCGGGCATCGGTGCCGGTAGTGGTACACCACGGCTGCTCAACGACCGCTTGCAACGGCAGTCGTAGTGCCAGCGCTCCGAGGAAGGGGTGATCCAGAATCAGCTTGGTGCGGGCAGCGGTAAGGCGGTGTTCGGCGGGGGTCATGGTGTTGTTGATGGCGGCTCTCGCTCTTGCATCGGCGGCTGCTGTCGTCCTTCCGCCATGAAGTCGTCGGAAAGAGACGCGAGGAGTTGAAACACGCCGATGGCGCTTTCGGATGTCGCCAATCGGGACTCCTCTTCCAACACGATCACCTTCACCCGCTTGCCCTCCCAATGATGGTAGGAGCGGGGTATCTGAAGGATGCCGTCGTGCAGACGGGTTTCAAATTCAAAGGCATGCATAAGCAGACTCCCGATTTGAGAATGGTGAGCCAGGAAGCAAGAGCTTCAAAGAGTGGAACTCCCAAGCGAAGGAAAGGAAAGGAAAGGAAAGGACAGAACAGAAAATCCAATCGCCTGCACCAAAGTATCTCCCCATGCTACGCCTCTGTCAAGGGTGGAGTGCGTGTGGGTGCAAGGAAATGCATCTTTTTATATCATGGTGTTGCGCGGGGGGTGCGGAATGTGGGTTATAGGTCACACCCCTCACTCCTCTGTCTTCTCTCCTCTCTCCTCAGGTATACTGCCCAGCATCACGCGATGCCGACCCGCTCGGCGTAGCCTATCTTACAGCGACCCCGGCGCAATCGGCAAGAACAACCCGCTTGCACCGTCTCAGGAGGCACCATGTCAACCCCCCCAACGGCCATCAAACGTAGTGACTACCGCCCCCCGGCCTGGTGGATTACCCAGGTTGACCTACAAATTACCCTAGAGGAGCAAGGCACTCTGGTTGAGGCGACCCTAGCGCTGGAGCGCAACCCGGCGGTGATCGGCAGCGAGCCGCTGCGGCTGGACGGCGAAGGGCTGGAGACCTTGGGAATCTGGCTCGACGGCGAAGCGCTAGCGGCGGAGCGCTACCGCATCGACGCGGAAGGGCTATGGCTAGAGCAACTGCCGCCGCGCTGTAGCCTACGCACTCGGGTACGCATCCACCCGGAGCAGAACACCGCGCTGGAGGGGCTATACCGCTCCGGAGGGCTATTCTGCACCCAGTGCGAGGCGGAGGGATTTCGCAAAATCACCTGGTACCTCGACCGCCCCGATGTCATGGCCCGCTTCACCACCACGCTCCTCGCTGATCGTCAGCGCTACCCCGTGCTACTGGCCAACGGTAACCCAGTCGCCAGCGAGCAGCTAGCGGATGGCCGCCACCAGATCACCTGGGTCGATCCCCACCCGAAGCCGAGCTACCTCTTCGCCCTGGTTGCCGGGGATCTGCACAAGGTAGAGGGACACTACACCACCCGTTCTGGGCGTGAGGTCGAACTCTGCATCTACGTAGAGCCGGAAAACCTTGACCAGTGCGACCACGCCATGCTCTCGCTGCAGCGGGCGATGGCGTGGGACGAAGAGCGCTATGGCCGGGAGTATGATCTCGATATTTATATGATTGTGGCGGTGAATGACTTCAACATGGGAGCGATGGAGAATAAAGGATTAAATATCTTTAACGCCAAATTCGTTCTCGCCCGCCCCGACACCGCAACGGATCAAGATTTTCAGGGAATTGAGGCGGTGATCGCGCATGAGTATTTTCACAACTGGAGCGGCAACCG